>QHNF01000096.1 GCA_003218345.1 Verrucomicrobiota bacterium
AAATGGCAATCCCCATCATGTAGAAATAACCGGCATGAAGATCGCTGGAGCTAACGAAATGCATCGCACCACAAGGATGTCTTTGAAGATCTTATTCGCAGGACTATCCAGCGGAGGAATTGGGAAAATGCGCCGTTTTGCCATCGTCTTCCAACCCAAGGCGAGTAAGTTTTAGCACGAACGGCAAATTTGAAGCGAATGTCAGTTAGCAGCTCGACTTTAAGAAGGTATTCTAGGCGCGGTTTACGATTTGAGCAGCGAGAGTCGCAAGTTGGTTTAGAGCATTGCTTGACCGCCAAGATATTCGTCGAATCCAAAGGATAAACATCCAGCCTCAACAAGCCGCGGACAGATGGCGATCGTCGCGCTGAGTTCCCGACAATTTCCTTGGCTTCAATCAGGGCCGTCCGCTGCGGAATTCTGAGGCGGGACCGCTTTAGCGTCTTCGACATCCCCGAATCTGCGCGAGTGGCTAGGGGCCAGCACGTAAACACTCCGGCAAAGTAACGCCGGACAGTTTCCCAAGCGGTTGGACGTGGCGCGTGCCGCTGGCATCGCGGAGTGGCCGAGCAACGTGTCACGCCACTCGTTCGCGAGGTACTACTTGGCGCACTTCAAAGACACTGCCGCGATCTCCCGAGAAGAAGCATGCGCTCGTTAATTAGCAGGGGTCTTATTTCCTTGAGTCGATCTGGTAGAAGTATGCGCTTTCCGACCTGAAACGAAGTCGGAACTGTATAGCTTGGTCGTCCCACGGATTTTTGACTACCGTAGTTTGCTGTAAGTCGCCAGCGCACTTCCAGCCTATGAATCCAACACTACCGCAACCATGACGGCTTCGCGGACCCGGTAGATAAGAGTTAAGGGTCGCTCGGCGTTTTGCCACCTCTCGTTGGCGGCGGCACAAGAACAGCTTTGATCTCGCCAACGAGTTGACTCCATTGCGCATGTTCGGCGCCAAAGACCTGCTCAGTTTGCTAGACGTGTGCGCTCTGGCACCTCGCGACACTAGGCACTGTGATGCGTCTGGCAGGTCGCCTGGCGAACAACGTCAATGATCTCCTCCTGGCGCTTTGCTTAGGCGGCGGAGCAAAGCTCTGAGCCCGAATTTCGGAATCTCAAGCACGCTTCTCTCCTTCAGGTGGTTTCATCATGGATTGCGCCCATTCAGTGTTCTCCTTTGACAACAGGGCTTCCACGCGCTGGACGAGAAGATGCGTTGCGTTTGGCGAATCAATTTTAATCTTGTGAGAGGTTTCAGGATTTCGATAAGATTGACGATCAGCTCGCCCCCAATGCGAACACGTGATTCCGGTCTGGATCGCCCACCGGGTATTTTCTCTGCTGGCGTTCAAATTCGTCGGTAACCGCCGCGTATGCTAAGCACACTTGATACGGTCATTGCTTTCGCGGTGATCATGACTGTCCTCAGTCTGTTGATCACGATTATCGTGCAGATGATCTCCGCCGCGTTTTCGCTTCGTGGCAAAAATTTAGCCAACGCTCTCGCTCTGACGTTTCAAACGATCGATCCGAACATCGGAGAGCACGCGCATTCGCTGGCCGCGCAGATTTTGCGCGACCCGATTTTCAGTGACTCTGTTTGGCGCAAAAAAAACCGGCCCGCTCCTGACCCAAAAGCGCAAGCTCTCATTGCCGCTGAGAGAAAATTGAAACAAGCGCAGCGGGAGTTGAACAAAAATCGGGGCGACGCCGCCAGGAACCAGGCCGTGACCGTTGCACGAGCTGAGGTCCAAAAAGCAAGGCTCGGCGTAGAAATCCCCTCTGTTGAGCCAAACCGAATGAAGCAGTGGGGATTTTGGACGTGGCCGTGGGGCGGAGGAACGCAGCTCGGAAGCGCCATCCGCCCAGGCGAAATTTACCGCATCCTGTATGAGTTTAACGACATGAGTGAGACGGAAGCCGCGTTTCGCGACATTCCCCCGGAACTAGTCAGAAAGGCCGCGGCTCTGATCGCAGCGTTGCAAGGCTGGGATCACCCCGCCATAGAATCGCAAGGTAAGCTTCGGGTGATCTCCAAAGTTTCGGAGTTGTTCAAACCTGAGACGCAACAGCAGGCGGTGGTGAATTCGTTGGCAAGCTTTGGCGCAACCGTGGAGCGCGCCACCACCCAAGCGTATGATCGATTTCAGCGCTGGTTTGGCAGCGCTCAGGACCGTGCCGAACAATGGTTCCAGATGCACGTGCGCATCGTCACGATTGTTTTTGCAATTCTAACGGCATTTCTGCTGCAGCTCGATACCGGGGACATTTATCGCGAGTTGCACGATCAACCGAAACTCGCCGAGGCGCTGGTCAAATCAGTGCCCGCCTTTGTGGAACAAGGCGGAAAGATATTCGATTCGAGCGACACCCCCGCCTATCGCGCTTATCTTTTATGGTTGGAAAGGCATCCATCTTTCGAATTGAAGCCGCTTCCGGCGAGCGGAACGGAAAACGCGTATCATGACGCTCTCGAGGCGCTACTCAAAGAAAAGTCCGTCAAACCTGAGGATACCACGGCCTGGTTGGTTGAGTATGACGAGCTTCAAACCAAAAGCGCAGAGGCATTCCTGCAGTCGCGACAGAAAACTGTCAACATCTTAAAGGATGACATTGGAAAGACTGGTTTTGCACTGGTGCCAGCCGGGTTCATAGCGCGCTGGGACGATCCGCAGAGGCCGAGCGGATTTTGTTCTCGACTTCGGCAATTCTGGCCGCATTTGTTCGGTGTTCTTGTTACCGCCGGCCTGCTCACCCTTGGCGCTCCGTTCTGGTTCAACCTGCTTAAAAATCTGATGAGCTTGCGACCGGCGGTTGCGAATCTGATCGAGAAGCGCCCGACCAGTGCGCCTGCCTTGCCGGCCACTCCAGCCACGCCGCCTTCTTCCAGTTAAAGTTGCAGCGCGATAATCCATCTAAATTATGAAGAGTAAAGAAGCCATCCAATGGTTCAAGAACACGTTTAACAAACATCTCGAAGCCGCTGTCGCCGGGACGGCGTTTAGCGTCGAGATGCTGGCCGCGATTGCTCAGCAGGAGACGGTTCTGGCTTGCGATTGCAAATTACGTTGTCGCCACGTGCGGTTCGCCGTCAAAATAAATTTTTTCGGGAAGCCCGAAGCATGACTGGTTAAGGCTTGGTTGATGGCACAGGCGCGGATTGAGAGCGACGCGTCCCGCGTGCTGGTTTCGGGGTTTCGCGAAAAGATTGTCAGGTTCCCCTTGGGCGCCCAAAAAATGCGCGAGACGTGCGCTACCTAGCAGGGGAGGTCGCGGCTGTTGCTGCCGCAGCCGAGACAGCTTTCTTTTTTGCGGCGGCTTCGGCTGCGGCGGCGAGTTTTGCATCGACTTCCGCAGCATCCGTCGGACAAATCCTCTGATAATACTCGTTCGATTTCGCCAGGTCGCTCTTGCGCAGGAGTAAGGCGTCGAAGCGTTCGCGCCGGCTTAGCTCGAAGTCCTTGTCCATCTTGATCGCTTCGAATGGACAAACTTCGACACAAATCTGACAGCTCATGCACACCGATATATCGATGTCGAACACTGCCGGATAAAACTGCGGTTTTCCCATGTAATCGGGCTTCTTATCTTCGCTCTTGACGATGTAGATGCACTGTGGCGGGCATTCCTTCTCGCATATTTTGCATGCCACGCAGCGCAGCCCCGCATGCGGATCGTCGCCGTCGTAGGGCAAGAACGGAAAGTTGCGGTAATTCTCCGGCAACGGATTGCGCTCTTCCGGGTACTGCACAGTGATCAGGCGTTCCTTCTCGAAATAACTTCCGACGAAGTTCCGCGCCGTGACGGCCATTCCCTTGAGTATGCCTATGCCAATCATCGATCCACTTCTCCCATGACGATATCGACGCTGCCGAGAATTACCATCACGTCGGCAACCGTGTGCCCAAGACAGAGATCTTCGAGAACGGTGAGATTAATGAAACTCGGCGGGCGCACGCGGTAGCGATACGGGTTCGGGCCGCCGTCGCTGATTAGATAAAAGCCGAGTTCGCCTTTCGGCGCTTCGATGCGCCCATAAGCCTCGCCAACAGGCGGCCGAAATGCTCGGATTTTCACTTTCGGATTGATGATCGAGCCGGAGGGAATTTGCTCGAAAGCCTGCTTCAAAATTCCAACGCTCTCGTGCATTTCCAGCACGCGCATCATTAAGCGATCGTACGTATCGCCGTGTTCGCCAAGCGGGATGCGGAACTTAAAGCGCGGATAGAATCCGTAGCCATCTACTTTGCGAAGATCGTAATTCACCCCGCATGCACGCAGCATTGGGCCAGTGATGCCGGCGCTGATGGCGAGCTCGGGTGAAAGTCTCCCGACACTTTGTGTACGCGCGATGACGATTTCATTCTCGACGATCAGGTTCTCCAAATCGTCGATAAAGTGGGGGAAGAGATCGACAAGCTTCTTTGCGCGTTCCATCCATCCCGGCGGCGCGTCGCATCGGCATCCGCCAAACCGCATGTAGTCGCACATCATGCGAGAGCCGGAGAGCGATTCGAACAGATCAAGAATTTTCTCGCGTTCGCGGAACGCATACATGAGCGGCGTACCCCACGCGCCCATATCGCTGAGCAGAAATCCAAGTAGCGACGCGTGATTT
>QHNF01000097.1 GCA_003218345.1 Verrucomicrobiota bacterium
CGTTGGCGCTCGCTCTGTTGGTTCGAGTGTTTGGATGGTAGCGGTCATTTCTCTTCGATCACTTCATCACTCCAGCGCCGCTTTGCGGCGTAATATTTTCTGCGCCGTCCAATTGTGGCCGTGGAGCGTAGTGTTCCTTTGCTTTCGCAAGCACATCGTCGTGCGGTGTCGGCTCGTATTCGTAGTCGTCGGGTTCGCGATAATCTTTGCGCA
>QHNF01000098.1:0-5786 GCA_003218345.1 Verrucomicrobiota bacterium
CTACCTCATCAGTTGTGGCGAACCGTTGCAGGAGCGAACTCGGTCGAGCGGTACTGAAAAATTCTTTCTCTACCAATGCAGGAGTCACGCCTTTGCTCTTCGCCATGCTCACAATGAATTCCTCAACTCCCTCTGACCGCGTCGGACCGGCGAGAACTGAGTTCACGGTGACACCCGCGCCCGTGGTTGTCTCCGCCAAACCGCGGGCCAGCGCTATCTGCATCGTTTTTGTTACTCCATAATGAATCATCTCAACTGGAATATTCACGGCGGATTCGCTGGATATAAAAATGATGCGACCCCAGCTGGCGGCTTTCATGCGCGGCAGGTAATATCGTGACAGGCGCACGCCGCTCATAAAATTCGTTTCGATGATGGAGTGCCAGTCGTCGTCGGTGATTTGATCGAATGGTTTCACCTCGTAGATGCCAAGATTATTAACAAGAACATCGACTGTCGGCAGAGCCTCGATGCATTTTGAGATCCCGTTTGGCGTCGCAAGATTGGCGGCGATGCCGCTAATCTTTGCGTCACGGATTTCCTTCCGGATACTTTCAGTCGCGTGATCAACCCGCTCCTGAGTGCGGCCAGTGATGACAACGGACGCTCCTTCTCGCGCCAACGCGCGGGCAATCGCGAATCCGATTCCAGCGGTCGATCCAGTGACCAGGGTTCTCTTTCCATCCAATTGCAAGTTCATAGGGCAGTTCTTTCTTTAGTTCGTTTCGTTCAGGAGTTTTTCTGGCGCAAGTGATCGATGGAGAAACGGTCGCACGTCCGGCCAACCAGCAGCAGATAATAAATGGCCGCGTAAATCATCTGTATCCCCAGTGTATCCCAGTCGCTGCGCAGAGCCGTGCCGAACACGAGTGCAATTATCAACAGTCCGCCGCCCACCAAGGCAAGGCGCGTCCACAACCCTAGTGTCAGTAGTAAGCCCACGGCGGTCTCCGCAAATGGGAGAACGAACGCAAAGAGGCGGACCATCTGCGACGGCAGTGGCGTCTTTGCGAATGCTTGAACAAGACCATCCGCGAACGAGGCAAGTTCCGGCAGGCGTACCAATCCATGTACCAGGATATTGACGCCCAACGTCAGCCTCAGGATGCCGTATGCAAGCTGCCGGTCTAACCATGCCTCGGATTCGCCAAGTTCCGTCGCTAACGAATTCATAGCAATGCGCGTCGTGACAGTAAGTGGTTAGGCGCTGAAATTAATTCCAGCCTGTCAGGACTATTTTGCCGATGGAACGGCCGCTTTCGAGTTGGGCGTGAGCGGTGCGAAGGTTAACCGCGTTGATTGGTGAAATGGGGTTGGTCAGTGTGGTGCGGAGCTTGCCACTATCTACCAACTCCGCGATTTGGTTAAGCAATTGACCTTGCGCCTCCATATCCGGCGTTTGGAACATCGAGCGGGTAAACATGAATTCCCAGACGAAGGTAGCGCTCTTGCTTTTGAGCAAATTAAGATCAAGCGGCTTCTCATTCTCCACAATGGAAACGATGCGCCCTTGCGGCCGAATCATATCTGCCATGGCGCTCCAATAAGCATCGGTATTATTAAAGTTGGCGATGAAATCCACCTCACCGTGACCTGCTGCCGCCAGTTGAAATTTGAGCGGTTGACGATGATCAAGTACCTCGTCTGCACCAAGAGAAAGCACCCATTCGCGAGTCTGGAGACGCGAAGCTGTGGTAACCACAACAAGGCCTGTTATCTTTGCGAGTTGGATCGCAATAGAGCCAACTCCGCCCGCTCCGCCTATGATCAGGACAGACTGACCACGGTTACCTCCGTTGTGGTCAACACCTAACCGGTCAAAGAATGCTTCCCATGCAGTAATCGCAGTCAAAGGCAACGCAGCGGCCTCCGCAAATGAAAGCGTTCGCGGCTTGCGACCCACGATTCGTTCATCGACAAGCTGAAACTCGGAATTCGAACCGGGCCGGGTGATGTCGCCGGCGTAAAACACTTCATCACCAAGCTTGAAGAGGGTTACCGCCGGACTGATGGCTTCGACGACGCCAGCAGCGTCCCAGCCAAGCACGCGTTGTGGAGATTCAATCGCATCCGGTCCCTTGGAGCGACGGACCTTCGTATCTACCGGATTAACTGAGACCGCTTCGACTCGAACCAAGAGATCGCGATCTCTCGGCGCGGGTTTTGGCAGATCGATGTCCAACAGCGACTGCGGATCGTTGATAGGCAAATAGCGTGTTAGTCCTACCGCCTTCATAGCTTGCATTTCGCGTTCCTCTCCTCGTTACGCTTCGCCCGGTTAGCGAACTGGAAGTGAGCGCCACGTCGGACGCCCACCTCCATTGCTCCTCGCCTCACCTACGAAAGTGGCATAGAGCCTTCTGATCCAGTAACTCCAGATTTGTCAATAACTTGCTCCTCCCGCTAATCCGAGCGATTGAAGCGCCGCTGCGGTGATCGTTCCGGTCACGCTCAGGTTATGGTCCTCCTCGTAACGCGCCATAGCGTCCTCCGTTTGGTCGCCGAGAGTTCCGTCGATCGGGCCGCGGTAGTAACCTAGCTTCGCAAGTTGTGACTGGACTGCGCTCACAGTTGGATTGTTCACATCTTGATCTGAAGCATCATAGCCGGGGTCGTTGTAGTAATCGTAGTCACCATTGGAGTCACCATTGTAATCGGACGGGTAACCGTTGTAGTAATCATAGGGATAACCATTGTAGTAATCGTACGGATAGGAACCGTAACCGTAGTAGTCGAACGGATACAATCCGGGATCTAGTCCCCACCAAAAACCATCGGTGAAAACAAAGACGTGACCGTGGTCGAAATGTGCATGCCGTTGATCCCAGTCGCGGTGCCAGTTGGCATCATGACGCGTAAAAGCATGGTTCTTGATGAATGATTGTCGGTTTGACCCTGTCGAGACCGGCGAATTCCGAACTCCGCTGGTTCGTGCCACGGAGCCGACGCGATTTGGTTGATGAGTTATCGCTGGTCTCCTGCCGGCGTACGAAGTTATCGATCGATTCGGTAGCCGCCCGATGAATCCGTGC
This sequence comes from Verrucomicrobiota bacterium, assembly GCA_003218345.1. GTDB lineage: Bacteria > Verrucomicrobiota > Verrucomicrobiia > Chthoniobacterales > UBA10450 > Udaeobacter. Next base: position 3,033 of record QHNF01000098.1, read on the forward strand.
GAGCTGACGCCGGACATTCGAGCGCGAGCGGAGTAGAACGGGGCCAAACGACCTGTCCCGCTGAAACTTCTGCCGGCAAAGCGCGCGCCCCCGCCGGCGAAAGCTGGAGCTGGGCGAAAACCACCAGGCGCAAATCCGCCGAAGTGACCGCCGCCAGCAGATCCGCCGAAATGGCCACCGCCAAAACCGCCACCAACGTGACCGCCGCCGAAACCACCGCCGCCAAAATGGCCGCCGCCGCCAAAACCACCTCCCCCACCGTGACCTGCCCACGTCGGCTGAGCAAGACTAACAAGAGCGATGGTTACTAAACTCAATAATTTAATCCTTTTCATGCTATAAAGTTCGCAGCCGATCGGCTTCGCTACCATTGCGCATCCGTAGGATTTTCGGGTGCTACGTAAGAGCCGTTTGTTACTCTCTCTTTGGGGGTAAGAACGTGCGGAGCACAGCCATCTTGGCTGTGAGGCGGGTGGGCGTCTCGCCTGCCGCATCGCAACGACAGAGCGACCAGGCAAGATGCCCGGTCGCCCCACAGGCTGGAAGCCTGTGCCACGTTAGAACGCCACATGCGCGGGCAAATGTTTTTCAATCGTGTTGATCAACTCGGGAATGCTGATCGGCTTGGCGAGAAATGGGTGCCCCTGAATATGGAGGCCAGTCTTTGCCTCGGCTCTCGTTACGAGCGCAGTGAGGAAGATGATCGGCGTGTTATGCAATTCAGGGTCGGCCTCGATTCGTGCTGCTACGTCACCTCCATCTGTCCCTGGCATCACGATATCGAGCAGAATCAGGTCCGGCCGAAAATTCCCGGCGCTCTGATGAGCCCTGCTGGCGTCGTTCTCTCCGAGTACTAGATAGCGACCTGTTTTTTCGAGAAGGATTTTAACCAGGTGAGTGGTGTCGCGGTCGTTATCAACAATCAGAATGCGTCGCTTTTGGTTGACTCCGGAAGCTGGAGTTGAATTTGGCCAGGAGAAATCAACATTGCTTCCGCGAGGAAGGAAGTCTGCTTCAATTACCTTGTTCATACTTTTATAAGATTGTTTTGTTGCGGACCTTCTAGCTTGTCAGCCAGGTGACGAACCAGGCGCCAAGGAATCCGAGAATCAAGCCGATCAGCGGGCTGGATATCGCGAACCAGAGAGGAAGCGCCTCGCGTAATGGGAGCACATCGCGCCGGCGTGCGCGTGCATCTGCGACGGGAAAAAATGTTGTCGACCCAGCCCCGAAGACTTTCGGGGTACCGGTGCGAACATCCAGTGAGTTGATCGTTTTCATGGTCACAAATTATCGGTGGCGATCAAGGCGGCTATTGCGCGTGCGTGGGATTTTGTAATGCCACGTTAGAGTCGATCTACACTGCCTCTTTCGGGTGAGAACCGCTCGGAAACCTCAAGATCCTGTTACAAATTTCGCAGGCGAGCAATGAAAGGATGGAGTCACTTCTTGGTCCGCGCTTAGCGGTCAGACGGCCCTGTCATTTGCTCATCGTGAGGACAGCGCGGAAGCGCACTTTGCCGCTGTGCATCTGTTCGTAGGCTTCCGCCACGCGGCTAAGCGGATATTTCTCAATCATCGGGTGCACGCCACTCAACGCGCTGAATTCCAATGTGTCCTGCGAATCTTTCGCGGTGCCGGAGTACCAACCAGCGACTGATCGCCTTCCCGTAATCAACGACATCATGCTAACAGTTAGCGGTTCGTTAGGCGCGGCTGGCACAAGCAGCATGCCGTTCACCGACAATCCATCCAACAGCGCGGAAATCGCTTTTGCATTCGGCGCCGTGGCCAGAACCACGCGCGCGCCGCCGAGCTTTTGCAATTCCGCTGCTGCATCGCTGGCATCCGAATCAATGTAGTGATGTGCGCCGAGTTTTTTCGCCAGGGACTCTTTGTCCTTCCCTCGGCCGAGCGCGACGGTCTTGAATCCCATCTGCCGCGCATACTGAATTCCGAGATGTCCCAGTCCGCCGATGCCGTGCACGGCCACGACGTCGCCACCGCGCGCTCCAGAATTGCGGAGCGCGTTATAGACAGTGACGCCCGCACACATGAACGGCCCCGCTTCCTCCGCTGGCAATTCATCGGGAATCGCGGCGAGCGTTGCAGCCGGTGCGATCATGTATTCGGCATAACCGCCATCAAAATCGAAGCCTGTGACCTTGCGATTGACGCACATTGCGAAATCGCCACGCCGGCATGGCGCGCAGACGAAACAATGTCCGCCATGCCATCCCACNCACCCCACGCCGACGCGCTGACCTTTCTTCCATTCAATAACGTTGTCGCCGACTGCGTCGATGCGTCCCGCGATTTCATGACCTGGCACACGAGGATACTGGAGACCGGGCCACAGGCCTTCTTTGACGAACATATCGCTGTGGCAAATGCCGCATGCCTCCACTTTCACGCGGACCTGCCGAGCGCCCGGTTCTGGGATGTCGCGCTCCACCAATTCCCAGTCTCCTCCGGGCTTGCTGAGCTGCGCCGCCTTCATTTCATCGAATACTTTTGATATTCAGTCCTTTTAATCATCGAAGGCCGCCGGCAATCATCAGTATCTCGCCAGTGATCCAGGAGGAATCCGGAGAAGCAAGAAAAACCGCAGCAGGCGCGATGTCCTCCGGTTGTCCAATGCGACCAAGCGGTGTCTGGGATTCTAATTGTGTCCGGAAATCGCCCTTGTCGAATCCGCCCGCAATCACCCCTTCTGTTATGACCATGCCGGGATTAATGGCGTTGACGCGAATT
>QHNF01000098.1:5891-6288 GCA_003218345.1 Verrucomicrobiota bacterium
CTTCCGCCTTCGGAGTTGAAATGCTTGAGCGTTTCTTGAGTGGCTAGAAGCATGCCAAGAACGTTCACATCGAACATCCTGTGGAATTGTTCCTCGGTGGCTTCTTCAAGCGGCACGAATTCATAAACGCCGGCATTATTGACTACCACGTCGATCTTTCCGAAGGCTTTCTCTGCTTCGATGAAGAGCCGCTCAACTTCTGTCTTCTTCGCGACGTTGCCCTGGACGGCAATCGCTTTCCCGCCACGCTTACTAATTTCGTCGACTACGCGATCTGCGTCCTGTTTTGCAGAAGCGTAATTAACAACTACGGATGCGCCCTCGGTCGCGAATTGTTTGGCGACCGCAGCGCCGATTCCCTTCGGCGCGCCAGTTACAACCGCGACTTTGCCATTAA
>QHNF01000099.1:0-2751 GCA_003218345.1 Verrucomicrobiota bacterium
CGCGTGGCTGCATCTCACGACGGACAAAATTCGAAGCACGAAATCCGAAATTCGAAACAACGCCCAAATTCTAAATCGAAATGACCAGAACTCTTTGTTCGCGTCGATTTGTTTTTCGAAGATTTGAATTTTCTCATTCGAATTTGTTTCGGATTTGATATTCGGATTTCGAATTTTTCAACTTTATCCTTTCACATTCCCGATGGGCGCGAATCGCACAACCGGCTTGCTGATTCCCGCTAGCTCCGTCGCTGCGATCACTTCATCAATATTTTTGTAAGCAGGACCGGCTTCCTCGGCGAGACCAGCCCACGACGTGCTGCGAACGTAGATGCCGCGCGCTTCGAGGTCGCGCTGGAGTTGTTTGCCGTGCCATTGTTTGCGCGCCTTGGTGCGGCTCATGGTGCGCCCGCTTCCGTGCGCTGTGCTGAAAAACGTTTCTGCGCCTGTTGACGTGCCTACCAGAAGATAGGAGCCGGTTTCCATCGACCCGCCGATGATCACCGGCTGGCCAATATCTCGATAACGCGCGGGCACTTCATCGTGTCCCGGCCCGAACGCGCGTGTCGCGCCCTTGCGGTGAACGAGCAATGTTTTTTCTGTTCCATCGACAACGTGGCGTTCCAGCTTCGCGGTGTTGTGCGCGACGTCGTAGACCATCTGCATTCCGAGGTCTTCGGCGCTGCGGCCGAACACTTCGGAAAAAACTTCGCGGATTTGATGGAGAATTACCTGCCGGTTCGCAAACGACATGTTTAGCCCGCATTTCATCGCGGCGAAATAATCGCGGCCTTCAGGCGACTCGAATGGCGCACACGCCAGCTCGCGATCAAGGATTTTGATGTGATATTTTGATTCCATTACTTTCAAAAATGTTTGGAGATAATCGGTCGCGACCTGGTGACCGAAGCCGCGACTGCCGCAGTGAAACATCACCACGATTTGGTTCGGAATCGTGATGCCGAATCTAGCTGCGAGCTCTTGGTCGCGCACATCTTCGGACCTAACGACTTGCACTTCCAAATAATGGTTCCCGCTGCCGAGCGTGCCGACCTGGTTGTAGCCGCGATCAATTGCGCGCTCGCTGATTTTTTTTGCATCCGCGCCGGCGATACAGCCGTTTTCCTCGGTGAGTTCGAGGTCTTGCTTCCAGCCGTAATCTTGTTCGATGCACCAGCGTGCGCCCTGCTCGACGAGATCGCGAAAATCTTCGCGCGACAATTTCAAGAACCCGTGACTGCCAACTCCGGCCGGCACGCGCTCATAGAGGCGGTCAATAATCTGATGCACATGCGGCTGGACGTCATCGAGCGTGAGGTTTGTGATGACCAGACGCATGCCACAGTTGATGTCGAACCCGATTCCGCCGGGTGATATTACGCCTTCCTCGTGCACATCCATCGCTGCAACGCCGCCAATAGGGAATCCATAGCCGCTGTGGCCGTCGGGCATGCAGAGCGCGTAGCGTGTAATGCCGGGCAGCGTGGCGACGTTGCTGATCTGCTGGTAAACGGCCTCGTCCATTTCGCGCACCCGTCGCGATAATCCGTGCCGGCACGCGCATGCCATCCTTGTAAGTTGCCGGCAATTCCCAGACCGTATCCGAAATTTTTTGTAGATTGTCGATGATTGCCATGTGATCTGAGTTTCAATAAAGGATCGTTTTGGACGATAAACTTCTTTGTATTCCGCTACTCCTGCTCTGCTCATGCTCTTCGCAACCGGTGTTGGAGCAAGAGCAGGACAAAGCTAGGAAAGCGGCCCCGTTCGCACTTCAGTTCTGCTCTCTTCCGCCCAGAACCAAGCGAACGGCTAGTTGTTCAATATTTCGTTAACGTGCGACCCTCGCGTGCGGCCGTCTGGCGATTCGCGCGGACCGATTGGTGAGTTGCGCTCCGGCTTTGAGAAACGAATTGACCCACCAAAAGACATTCTGGTCGCGCACCACACGTCTCATGCGCTTCATGCGCGCGCTGCGTTCCGCTTCGCTCATGCGGCATACTTTCAAAATGGTGTCGGCTACCTGCTCCACGTCGTAAGGATTTACCAGCACCGCGCCGGGCTTGAGCTGCTCGGCTGCGCCTGCGAACTGGCTGAGCATCAGCACGCCAGCATTTTTGTCCACAGAGCACGCGCAGTATTCCTTGGCCACCAGGTTCATGCCATCTTTAAGCGGCGTGACCAGCGCGATTTCGCAGGCCCGGTAGTGGGCCAGCAAATCGTCCCGATCAAGACTGCGAAAACGATAATGCACGGGCAACCAGGTATCGCTCGAGAAGCGCCCGTTGATGTCACCGACCAAACGATCGATGCGGTTTTTGAACTCGTGATATCTGGGAATCTCTACTCGACTCGGCACAACGTTCTGGATCAGGACCACGCGACCTCGCAGCTCACTGTGACGCTCCAGCGCGTCGCGGAACGCTCGCAGGCGCTCGGGGATTCCCTTGCTATAGTCGAGGCGGTCTGCACCCACCATGAGCTGACAACCTGGAAAAGCCGCGCGCAGTTTCCGAGCCCGCTCCGCGACTGCTTCGGAGGCCGCGCCTTTTTCAAACGACTCGAAGTCGATGCCGATCGGAAATCTGCTGGTGCGGATCTCGCGTCCTCTGTAGCGGATGCGTTGAATCCCGCCGCTCGGGAGGACCTCTGCTTCCGACAAAACGCGCCGCACGCATTGCAGAAAGTTACGAAGATCGCGCCGCGTTTGGAAACCGAGCAGATCAAATTCGAGCAAAGCGCGCAATAATC
>QHNF01000099.1:2801-7459 GCA_003218345.1 Verrucomicrobiota bacterium
GCGCGCGCGCAGCGCTTGAGCGACATACATTAAATGGTAATCGTGCACCCAGATGAAGTCGCCAGGCTGGCAGTGTCGCGCAATCGCCTCGGCGTAACGCTCGTTCACTGTTTTGTAGGTTTCCCAGAAGGCCGGCTCAAAGTTACAAAAGTTTTGCAGGTCGTGAAACAGCGGCCAGATGACCTCATTGGAATAGCCGTAGTAAAACTCGTCGCGCTCCGCCTCAGTTAAGCTCACTGGGACGACGGCGTAACCGACACCGCGCGTGGCCTCCTCGATTGGCGTCCTTGGAATCTTGCCCGCGATTCCAGGCCACCCGATCCACGTTCCACCGCGCTCACGCAGAACCGGCTCGATGGCCGAGACAAGCCCGCCGGCGGCAGGCGTGACTGTCCACAAGTCCTGGTTCGTCACGTCAAGAGCAAATGGCAGCCGGTTGGAAACGACAATGAGGCGATTCATTCAAAAAATTAAAAGATTACATCGTACAACGGAGAATGAGCGGTGGGGCCGCTTTAACTTTGTAGCTCTTTTAACTGTTTTGTTGAAGCCTTCACAAGCTAATCGCGCGCCGCTCCTTTGATTGCGATTGCGGATGCTTGGAGTGCGGCGACATGCCGCCGCTGCTTTTAAAAGCTCGCCACGGGACGAATCCGTCCGTTTGGGCGGACGCGGAGATATCAGCGCACTCCAAAAGGTTTGGCAGGCGGAGCGCCTGCCCTACAATCCAACAATGACGCGCGTTTTTGCGTTCGCCTAACGAATATGATTCGGAAACTGCCTTCTGCGCTTGAGCATGTTCAAGAGATCGCTGCCGCGGACAGTCGCCAGCTTGCCGTTTTTCTTGACTACGACGGCACGCTTACACCAATTGTCAGTCATCCGGAGAAGGCGTTGCTCGCCGATTCGATGCGAGAGACGGTGCGGGCGCTGGCCGCAAGGGCACCAGTCTGCATCCTTAGCGGTCGCGATCTCGATGACGTTCGCCAGCGCGTGAACATCGACGCCATCGTTTACGCCGGGAGTCACGGGTTTGATGTCGGCGGGTCCCACGGCCTTCGGAACCAGGTCGCAACCGAATGTCTACCAATTCTTGATGCCGCGGAAAAGGAGCTTCGCCAAAAGCTCGCGGGCGTTCCTGGCACGCTGGTGGAAAGGAAACGCTTTTCTGTGGCCGCGCATTACCGAAACGTGCACGAGAACGACGTCGAGCAAGTCAAGCGAATCGTGGACGAGATCGCCGCGCGCCACCGCGAGTTGCGCACGATCGAAAATAAAAAAGTTTACGAACTCCAGCCCGACATTGATTGGAGCAAAGGTCGAGCGTTGGTGTGGTTGCTAGAGTCGTTAGGCTTGGATCGGAAAGAGCTCTTTCCAATCTATATCGGTGATGATCGTACCGATGAAGATGCTTTTGGCGCGATTTGGCAATGCGGGGCCGGCATCCTCGTGAGCGAGCAACCGCGGCTTACTGCAGCGCGCTACGCGCTCAAAAATCCAGCGGAGGTCGAAAGTTTCCTGCGTGAACTCGCCGCGACACTGACCTGACGCAGACAGAATTGTCTGCATCACGGCCACTCGAGCATCAAGCTGCTGTCTTCTTCTAACCTCACTGCTGTGCCAAACTGCTCCCCAAGCTCATTCAGGAGATTGCATAGCCATCCTACATCGGCAACTGATGCGCGCTCCAGCCGGAAACGCCGCATGTTCAGCGGAACTAGTCGCGCTGACAAAAGCTGCCCACTCTCGGAATCAACATCAACCAAATACATCAACGCGAGATCGCTTCGGAAACGTTCGTAGCCGCTAATTCCTTCGTAGTCGGTGAGAAAATCGCCACAACCATAGAGAATGAGGCGACTCTTGAAGACTTCGATCGCTTTCACGTGGTGCGAGGAATGTCCATGCACAATTGCCACGCCTTCTTCAATGAAGCGATGAGCGAACGCGATTTGTTCACGCGGAATTTCATGGCCCCAATTGCTGCCCCAGTGGACCGAAGCGATCATCAAATCGCCCGGCTGCTGAAATTGCCGCATCGCGCCTGCAATTCGCGCGGCAGTTTTTTCCGAAAGATCATCGAGCAGATTTACTCCCGGAGAAATAGTGGTGGCTTTCCACTCTTGCGGGATACCGCTGGTTGTCGATCCAAATGAGAATAGAAGCACGTGACCCCTGCCTGTCGTGCCGATTACTGCAGGCTGCATCGCTTCTTCCGCATCGTTGCCCGCGCCTGAATGTGCGATGCCCACCACGTTTAGCGTTTGCAGCGTTTCGGGCAATCCACCGTATCCCCAGTCCAGGACGTGGTTGTTCGCCAAAGCGCATGCGCTGATTTGTGCGGCGGAAAGGCAGCCGATGTTTAGTGGATGCATGCGATAATGAATTCCCTTGTCGGGCCATGGCGTTTCCGCCGAGGTGATGGCGGTCTCCAGGTTCACGATTCGCAAATCGACCTTGGCCGATTCCAGTTCGTGTAGCGCATCGCCCCAGATGTAATCGGTGCTTAGCGGGCGCGGTATCGGGCCGTTGGCCTTCTCAGCAAGATCGACATATTCACGCGCGTCGCGCACGTATGGTTCGTACAGAACCGGATTCACCGGATGCGGTAGCGCCTGATCAATGCCACGCCCGGTCATCACGTCGCCGCAGAGAAAAAGGCGCAACGACATTATTAAGTTTACGCCGCCGTATGCGGCATCACAGCACCAGTTTCATTCCATCGTAGGCGATGCGCGCCTCAACACCACGCTCTGCGGCCATGGCATAGAGGTTTTCGGAAAGCTTGCGCTCGTTCTTGGTGACAATTTCCGAGCCGCAATGGGTGATGATGGCTCGTGGAACGCCCTCTTTTGCGCACCACGTCAGTTGCGTGCGCACAGGTGCATGTCCGATAAGGGTTTTGCCGCGTTTGCGAATGAAAGAACGCGTTAGAGTGGCACCATCGCCAATGTAAATTTGCACGCCTTTCAGTGCTGCCCTGCGATCATGGATAAACACGAGATCCGGCGCGTAGAAAATGCGCGCCCTGCCTGCGCTTACGCAGTATCCGACGGCCGGAGCCAGAATGGAGTGTTCAACTGGAAACGCCTCGAATGTAATACCGCAGATCTTCGTGGGCGTGCGCTCCTTGATTAGACGTCGATCTTTGACGGCACAGTATTTCAAAGTTTGCCAGGTTTTTTGCGGCGCATGCACCGGGCAGGGCGCACCGTCTCTCAAACCCCACGCATGGTCAGGATGGGCGTGAGTGAGCACGATTGCGCTGAGACGCAGCCTCTCAAATTTTCCCAGCCAATCAAGGCCGCAATCGATCATCACATCGGCCCCGCGATACGAGACGAGCAGGGAGGTATGCATCATGTGCCGTCGCGTCCGCTTCTCGATTTCACCGCGGGTGCCGAGGAAAGTCAGTTTCACCGGGAAAGATAAACTTTTTCTACAGGCGATGTGCGATTCATCAATCGGATGCAACGTTAAATGTCACTGCTCGACAAGATTCTGGGTCGGCCGCTGAGATCGACGGAAGCTAAAAAAGAAGAGCTCACTGTGGCAACCGGGGTGCCGGTATTGGGTTTGGACGCGTTGGCCTCGACCGCGTACGGCCCGGAGGCGGCGCTGACAATTCTGGTGTCGCTTGGCACGATCGGCCTGCACTATATGCCGATGATCACTCTCGGCATCCTGGCGTTGCTCGTGACGCTCTATCTTTCGTACCGGCAGACGGCCGCGGCCTACCCCGATGGCGGCGGCGCTTACATCGTCGCGAAGGACAATCTTGGGCTTCGCGTCGGTGTCATTGCTGGCACGGCGTTGATGCTGGACTACATGCTCAATGTGGCTGTGGGAATCTCAGCCGGCGTGGGCGCGGTGCTCTCGGCAATCCCGGGGCTTCAGCAAAACAGATTACCTTTTTGTCTGCTCGTGCTCATTACGCTGACCGTCGTCAACCTGCGCGGTGTCAAGCAAACTGGTATGACATTCGGTTTCCCGGCGGTCGGATTTGTGGCGTGCGTCGAAGCGCAATGGTTATTGGCCTTGTGCGCGCTTTGATGAGCGGCGGCCAGCCGCAGCCAGTCGAACCGCCGCCGCCGGTTCCTGGTGCAACAGAAGCGGTGAGCGCGTGGATTCTGTTGCGCTCCTTCGCCAGCGGCTGCACAGCGATGACCGGCGTCGAGGCTGTTAGCAATGGCGTACCGCTCTTCAAAAAGCCGGAGGTGCCTAGAGCACAGTGGACGCTCACCATCATCGCCGCGGTACTCGCCGCATTCCTGCTCGCCATTAGCTATCTCTCGCCAGCGTACAAGATTCACGCGATGAATGAGGAGCAGCCCGGATACCAGACAATCTATTCACAGCTCGTCGCCGCGGTGGCGGGCCGCGGTGTCTTTTACTACATCGCAATCGCCAGCATTTTCACCATTCTCACTTTCTCGGCGCAGACCAGCTTCGCGGATTTTCCGCGAGTTTGCCGGCTGCTGGCCGAAGATAGATTCATGCCGTCGTTCTTCGCCGAACGCGGGCGGCGGCTGGTGTTTTCAAGCGACATCATCGCTTTGGCGATCCTGGCCGGACTGCTGCTGATCGCTTTCGGCGGCGTCACCGACAAGCTCATTCCGCTGTTTGCCATCGGCGCGTTCAGCGCGTTCTCGTTCTCG
>QHNF01000099.1:7562-10244 GCA_003218345.1 Verrucomicrobiota bacterium
AAATTCGTGGAAGGCGCGTGGATCACGCTGATCGTCGGGCCGGGTTTGGTGTGGATGTTTTGGAAAATCAAGCACCACTACGAATGGATCGCGCTGGAGATCGATCAGCCGGTGAAACTGCAAACCGGCAAACTGCGTCCGCCGGTGGTCATCATCCCGATCGACGCCTAGAATTGTGTCACCGAGCGCGCGTTGCGATTTGGATTGGAGATGTCGGATCAAATCACCGCATTTCACGTCACGAGCGATGAAGAAGATACCGAAAGCCTGCGTAAAACATGGGCCGAGCAGGTGGAAAAACCGGCGCGCGCGGCGAAAACCGCCGTGCCGCGGTTGGAGATCGTCAAGTCACCGTATCGGCAGATTTACGAGCCGATCCTGAAATTCGTTCGCAAGATGGAAAAGGCGAATAAGGATCGCCTCATCGCGGTCATCATTCCTGAACTGGTCGAGCCTTATTGGTACGAGCATCTGCTCCACAACCTGCACGGTCCGGGTTTGCGGGCGCGGCTATTTTTGGAAGGCGAGCGACGCACCGTCGTGATTACCACGCCGTGGTATTTGCCGGGCGAGTAGATAAACACTTGTACGCCGCAGTTCGGCAACGTTCACCGGAAAAGCACTGATGGAGCGCGCGGCCGGAACATTGAGCGTAGCAATAGGGCAGACGGCTGTAACGCCTGCCGGGAACGATGTTTCTATGGTGAAAGACGAGAAGCGTTCGCCACGGATCAAACATGTTTCCTGGGGCCGGCTCGAGGTCGAGGGAAAAGGTGAGCCTTACAAAGATGCAAGGCTTTTCCCCGGTGGCTCGCGTGATTGGAACTGGCGGGAGACAGGAACCGGTCACACTCCGGGCATTCAACCTGCCGACGTGCAGGAGCTGCTGGACCACGGCGCCACAGTGGTCGTGCTCTCGCGTGGAATGGCTGAATGCCTTCAGGTTCCGCGCGAGACACTGGATTTTTTGAAGGAACGGCAAATCGCCGTGCACGTGTTGCCGACCACCGAGGCCGTGGCGCTCTATAACAAGCTCGCGGAAAACGAGCCGGTAGGCGGACTCTTCCATACGACGTGCTGATTTCGTTTGCTGTGATCCCTCATTTGCCGCCGGCTTATCGCTGATTTGTGTGGAAAACTGCCGCGATAATTTTGGCGCCACTCGTTAGCATGGCCTTAACCGCCACGTCCGGACGTGAGGGGCGCAGCGGTCGGCGATCTCGGCGGATTGTCGCCTGTTCTTCGGCGTACGTTTTCGACCGATGCGCCTGAATTGAGCCGATCCCAAAACCAGGACCGAATGACTGGCTTGCCGTTCACGAAGAACGAGGACAAACCTTCGACGAATTCAGAGCGTCGCAACCGAATCGGCCGACCGAGTCGCGGCGGGTTATTTATCTTCAGCAGCTGGGTGAATTTGCTGCTGATCGCAGCCCGTCGATCGAGAAGCTGCGCGACTTTGCAGCGGCGTTTTTCACCAAGGAAGTCAAAGCGCTCCCGGCGACATCGCTCAATGCGTCCAAGTTCACCACCCGCCGCAATCCGCACACCGGCAATTTACAAATTCTCGCGGGCGACGTGCTCGATTTTCTTAAGAGGCGCGTGGCTGCGGACGCGTTTTGCATGCTCGCGATCACGATGGAAGATCTTTACCCGGAGCCATCATGGAATTTCGTGGTCGGACAGGCCTCGCTGGCGAAACTGTAATCGGCCGGTGACAGGGCAGAAAAAATTATAACTACTTGACGATTTTTCGGAACTTGGGATTCCCTAATCCGTAGTTGGCTATGTGACCCAGTCATCCGCCTTGCTTGCGCTCCACGATGAGCCACTGTGGTTCTGCCTAAAGGCGCAGCCGAAGCGAGAACATCTGGCCGCGACCGCGCTCCGGCGTCAGTTTCAGGTCGAGTGCTTCTCGCCTCGGTTGCGTTTTCGGAAGATGACCCAGCGGGGGCCGATCTGGTTCGTGGAGGCCATGTTTCCCGGCTATCTGTTCGCAAAATTTGTCTATTCGGAACAACATCGGGCCGTTGAAAGTTCTCAGGGAGTCCGAGGGATCGTCCGCTTTGGAGATCGCCTGGCGACTTTACCGGAAGCTATGATTGTTGCGCTCCAATCGAAAGTGGGCGCGGAAGAAATCGTGACTGTCGATTCCTCCCTCAAAATTGGCCAACCGGTTCAAATTGTCGAAGGGCCTTTTCAAGGGCTGGAGGTTGTGGTTACTCGTCTGCTCCCCGCGAGAGATCGGATTCAAGTCCTGTTTGAGTTTCTTGGACGATCCGTCGAAATGGAGATTTCGACAGCAAAAGTGCTCGCCGCCTAACATCGGATTAGGCGGGTGAAGTAACGGCTTTGGGGATATTTACAATCTGAGAAGATTGTCGTGCCGATAGACCAGGCACAGTCCGCGAAAAGAATTCGCCGATCGTCCCCTTCGCCTCGCTCTGGGAAAGAAATGCCGAATGATCCCAGGCGATTTCCTCCGCCTTTGGACGATCGGATGTTTCCGTTGTTTGGAGTTGTTATCGATTCTGTCGCAACGATGCACTACTGAGCCCTTGAAGTAGTCACGCTTGGCGTACGAAAAAAGTGGCCGTTCAACGAACGGCCACTTTTAAGTTTTTGTCGAGGTGAACGCTTGACCGGTTAACTCATCAAGAAGCGCCGCGCCATACCAAGCGC
>QHNF01000100.1:0-2535 GCA_003218345.1 Verrucomicrobiota bacterium
AGGAGGCGCACCTGGGCCAAAGAGTGTCCAGCCGGAAAGGCCGTAATGTTGCCCAGCCAGTCCAAAAGCAGGAATCGTGATAGTCCCAGATATACCGCCGACGTACCACACTTCAGAACCTGCATTGGGGCCGTCATACTTCGCAAAGAGGTATGAATACAAGGTGCCGTTGCCAAGATCTATAGTTGTACCGGTGCCGTTTACACCAAACACGGCATTAGGATAGTTAGGAAAGCCTGGTCCAGGATTGTTTAATGAGCGATGAAAGGTCTGGCCCAACGCCACGTCACTGGTGCCAGGGACCATGTCAATCAAATGATTGACATAGGCTGTTCGCTGAGCGTCACCGGATGGGATACCAGATATCACCTGGCCCAAGTCGTTTCCGTCACCAAAGGTCAGGTTTGTAGAAGGAGTATTGATTCCCGCAGCGACCCTGTTGGCGCTGGCATTATGGCTGAATGCAAACATTGCAGCGCAAACGGCCGCGGAAAGCAGTGCGAGTTTGTTTGAGGGAACGATGTTTATTTTCATATGGAATTTCATGTTGCAGAGTAAGTCAGCAAGGCGTGTGCCAAAAGGAAAAGTATTGTCCGACAAATATAATAAGTACCTATTTATTAGTGACTTAACATGGAAATGTAATTTGTCGAATTTCTGCTGTTACGAGCCCAAATCGTAAGATAAGCCGACGGCTGTAAGCTATTCCGACGGTTCGCCCGATTTCTGACCAACGGAGAAGTTTCTGGTCAAAGCTGAGCGGACTTGAGTACTCGCCAGTGGCGCAGGCGTACTGACAGCAGAGAGGAGAATGTTTGCATCGCCTGGGAATGCAGTCAAGCAGCTTGGAATCTAAATAATTCGGCCGGCCAGTCTAGACAATGTCCAACGGACCCATAGTTTCAGGTAATTATGCATTTGCTCGTTGCGCTTTTGGCCTGAATCATGAAAGCGAAACTTCCGTCGGGTAAGGGGGAGCGCCCGGGAATATCGCACTCGGATTCGGTGGGCGTAGCTCTCGGATATCAGGAAAGTGACCGCTCCGGACGCGAGAGTTGTCAGGAGACGGTGGATATGAGGCTGCTACAGCGTGTCGGCATACAAGCAAAAAAAGTGGCCGCTCAACCGAACGGCCACTCCTTGTGTCGGGAAAGTTTTTAGATCGGTTAACCCATTAGGAAACGCCGCGCCATACCCAGCGCGCCGAGGGCCGCTCCGAGCAGCATTACCGTAGCGCCGCCGTCCGGAACATGTGTTGTACCGGGGCCAAAGAGTGTCCAGCCAGAGAGGCCGTAATTTTGCCCGGCCAGTCCAAAACCAGGAATCGTTATGACTCCAGATAAGCCACCGACGTACCAAACTTCGGAACCCGCGTTGGGGCCATCGTACTTAGCAAAGAGGTAGGAATATAAAGTGCCGTTGCCAAGATCTACAGTTGTACTCGTACCGTTCACACTACCGGCCAATACGGCATCGGGATAGTTTGGAAAGCCTGGTCCGGGATTCGCCGTTGAGCGGTGAAAGGTTTGCCCGCTGAAGGTATCAGAGGTACCAGGGGCCATGTCAATCAAGTGGTTGACATAATTCAGTCTGTCAGCATCACCAGATGGTATGCCGAAGAGTACCTGTCCCAAGTCCCTTGTGTCGCCAAACGTCAGGGCACTGGCATTGTGGGTGAATGCAAGCATTACCGCGCAAAAGGCCGCAGAAAGCAGTGCGAGTTTCTTTGTTGGAATTCTGTTTATTTTCATAGGATTTTTTCTTTAGGAGTTTCAGTTAGTGCAATGCGATAGAGCAAACCTCGTGCCAAGAGCCAGAGTGTTGTCCCAGGAAATACTATAAACAGCACTGGACTAACGAGTTAACGGAATGATGTAATCTCGCGAATTTGTCTTGGCTCTGACACCCGAATCGTAAGGCATCCCGACGACTCGCCACTGGCGCGAGGGGATAAAGCATATATAACAATCACGGGCTAATTGGATTACAACGCATAATGAAAACGTTCCGATTTCCGACGGTTCGGTCTTGCGTGATGGCCATTTCAACAGCTCCAATCCGCAGGCGATCCAAGATATAGCATCCACCGCCGCGGCAAGTTTTCGACTTTTGCGAGGTCCGTGCGGTCCTCAAGTAATCCGATTTGCTGCGTGTCCTAATCCGTGGTGCAAATCTCAGAGCAGGGCAACGGTTCAGCCCGTAGAGGCCCAAACCAGGGGCTTGCCAGCTCCCAACTTCAGGCTAGACAGCATTCGGACATCGTCGATCGGCTTTATGCCAAGGACGTGCTTGGAACGTGATTTTAATCCCGCTGAAGATCCGCCAGCGCGCGCTTTGCTTCGGTCGCCATGGGGTCTTGAAGACCGGCAACCAAAGCTTGATCAAGGGCTCCGCGCGCTTCGGCCTTTTGTCTGGCTTGTAGCTGAGACATTCCTAGACAAAAGAGAGAATTGGCGTTGAGCGGTTTTTTCCGAGCGCTTTCCTGTAACAACTGGATGGCGCGCGGGTATTCCTTTCTTTCGTAACTCAATCGTC
>QHNF01000100.1:2686-5677 GCA_003218345.1 Verrucomicrobiota bacterium
GGTTGCTGTTTTTATTTGATCCCGCTGTACAAGAAGAGCGGCCTGAGCCATGAGGGCCGGCACATAATCGCGATTCGATCTTAATTCCTTTTGGATCTCAGTCTCGGCCGCTATGAGTTCCTTCGGATTTTCATCCAGGGCGGTCAGCGCCAGAAATGTTTTGGCGTCGGCAGCTTCGGGGAAGTCGGAACCGGCGGCCAGAGCTTTTTGCATCACGTCTCGAGCTTCATTCACCTTTCCCAAGCTATAAGACGCCCACCCAAGGTCGTGCAGGATCGAGGGATCATTTGCACGCTGGCGGGCGGCTTCCTGCAGAAGGCTATAAGACCACGTGAAATTGCCACTTTGGTAGGCGATCTTTCCGAGCATACCAGCAACCTGGGGATCGGCCGGTGCGAGCTCGCGCGCTTTCTTCGCGTAATCGAGAGCCTTCTCCTTGTTACGGAGCGGTCCAGCGTTGAGTTGCGCGAGCTTAGTTATCGCGGCGGCCAACTTGGGATTCAACTTCAGCGCTTGCTCAAAAGCCGCGGCCGCCTTGTCCGACGCGCCTTGTCTTTCGTAAGCTTCCCCCAGACGAATCTGGGAAAGCACATCGTTAGGCTGCTCTTTAGTCATCGTCTCGAGTTGTGAGATCGACAATTCCGGGGATGCACTCGTTCCGCTCCCGAGCAAAACGAGGCGACGTTTGCTCTCATCCTTGCCCGGGAAATCTCTGGCCGCGCTCGCGGCCTTCTGGAGGGCGACCCTGGCTACATCTGTCTGGCCCATCGTATTAGCGGTCATGCCCAGGTGAAATTGAATCTCCGGCTTGTCAGGAGCTTTTTCGGCTGCCTGCTGCAGGACCGACAGGGCTTGTTGATAATCGCCGCGTTTGTAAAGAACCCAGCCTAAGGTATCGCCGACCGAAGCATCCTGTCCTTGCAGATCGTGGGCCTTTCGCGCCAGATCATAAGCCTTACTAAGATCGTTCAACTCCTCGGTGTAGAGGTAAGCGAGATTATTTAACGCGGGAACAAAGTTGGGGTTGATGGAGAGAAGCTTCTCATAAGCATCACGCGCTTTTGGAAAATCCTTCATCTGCTCGTATAAGAGCGCCAGCGTCATGAGCGCCGGCGAATTGTTGGGGTCCTTCGAGAGCTCCCCTTGTAATTGGCTAACTGCTTGCGGAAGTCTGTTGGTCGCAAGATAAGTCTGAACCAGCAAATCGTAGGCGCCGGAAAAATTAGGATCGAGCTGGAGCGTCTTTTGAAGCTCTGTCTCAGCTGAATCCCATTTTCCTTCCGCAATCAGGATTTTGCCTTCAAAAAAATGAGCGGCAGGCGAATCGGGCGTTTGTTGGAACTGACGCCGTATCCTCTGCCGCGCAGCGTCGAAATGCTTGTTCAGCAAATCCAACTCCACAAGTTGATCGACGACAAACAGGTTATTCGGCGCGAGCTCGGCAGCTTTTTCAAATGCCTGGCGTGCTTCGTCATTTCGTTTCGACTGGCGGAAGGTCAGGCCGAGTGCCGCTTGGATCTGTGGGTCTTGCGGTGCGAACTTGGCTTGCTCTTGAATGACTACGGCAGCATCGTCCAACCGATCGAGCGAACCATAAGCCGCGGCCAGCACCAATGCGGCTGTCCTTAGATCAGGCCTCCTTTTCAGCAAACGAGTCATCGGTTCGATGACCATGTCACCATGACCGGTGCTAACATTGATCTGCGCGAGCAGCAGGTTGGCATCGTCATAATTCGGATTGATTGAGATGGCCTGATCCAATGCAATCTTGGCTTGGTTCATGTTATTATTTTTGAGATATGCGCGTGCCAATTGATATTTCAGGAGCGGCGTATCTGGATAGGTTTGATCGAGTCGCTCCACCACATCGAGTGCTTTTTTCGTGTCGCCTTTCGCCAGCAGCACGTCGCTTTCCAGCCTGCGGCCGTCGAAGTTTTCCGCGTCCCGGCCAAAAACGTTTTCGAGAAGCGCATGGGCCTCATCATATTTTTTGTCCTTGAAGGCAATCTCGGCTAGCAAGATCCAGCTAGGGAGATAGTCTGGCGCCTGCTTGGTTATCTCGGTTGAAATCCTTCTTACTTCTTCGGCATCTCCAGTGGCGGACTTAAACGCTGCGTATTTCAAACGCTCAGTCGATCGAACAGGCGCAAGATCTGCCGCCTTCTTGAATTCTTCGCTGGCTTGTTTCTGGTCTTTCTTGAGCAGATATAAATCTCCCATCGCCATGTGCGCGGCGGACGATTTGGGATCGAGAGTGAGCGCCTGCAGGAGCGCATCGCCTGCCGCCGCAAGGTCGCTTTTCTTAAGAAACAGATTTGCCAAGGCGAGCTGGAAAGAAATACCGCTCTTTTGAGGGAATTTCTGGATTTGCTCCCAGGCGGCCCCAATATCTTCGTTACTTCGCGCCGCTTCAGCCAACGCGATAATGGCATCGCCATTATCCGGGACTTGCTCGAGGACTTTGAGTGCTTCTTTTTTTGCATCGGCGAACCGTCCTATGGCCAGGTAACAGCGGGCCAGCCGTATTCGATTTTGAGCGTTCTTCGGATCCAGCTCGCTTGCTTTTGCCAAAAAGGCGCCGGCGCGCAAGGGGACTCCGTCCTCCAGCCACATCGCTCCGATTCTTTCGAATGCGAGCGCGTTTTGCGAATCCAACTGTAGGACGTTGAGATAGCTCAGTTTGGCTTTGTCGTAATTGCCCGCTTTAAAATAATTGTCGGCCTCGGCAAGGATGTGGGCTTCCCTGCCTTCCTTGGAGCAGGCCGCGATTAGTGTGGCTGCTAAAATAAGCGTCACGATTCTGGACGAGAATTTTGAGATTTTCGATGTTTGCATTTGCTCGACGATTTCGATCTTAATTAAAGTTTGTGTTTGCGCGCTCTTTGGCAATGCCAAGTTTGTCCATTAGTTCATAAAGAGTTGGCCGGCTGATCCCGAGCTCGGCGGCTGCGGAAGTGATTCTACCAGAATTTCTCTTGAGCGCTTGCTGAA
>QHNF01000474.1 GCA_003218345.1 Verrucomicrobiota bacterium
AGGGTTCGGCTCGCTGCGGCGAGATCTACAATCGCAAACAACGGTTTCTGGCACGCTGTGCAAAGATTTTGCAGACACCACCAGTCGTGACGCAGTCCGCAGGCGGAGCATTCCAAGTGCGTCAGAAACATTGAGCAATGGAGCGTACAAGTGATGTGGCAGCGAATTTTCCGAGACCCTGCGTGGGCACTGTCACTGCGCAGAAGCTAGGCATCCGTGCCTGACTCGGCTGGCAAGCTGTTAGCTTGCGGATCTTCAACATGCTGGCAGCATGTCCGCCTGAGACAGACTTACCTTCCGACGGCGCTCTTTGTCGGCCGTGCTAAGTTTAAAATGATGAACTTAATGACGCTGACAGAAATCCGGAGAGCGGCACAGAACGGCGCAGTGCTGGCGCGCGTGCACGTGCAAGTGGAAAGCGCTGCGCCCAAACTGACGCGCGAACAGCAGCCGTACTGTGAGCTTGCTCTCGCAGATGCGTGCGCTCGCATGACCCTGCGTGTTTGGAGCGATCACCCTGCGTACAAAACTTGCAGCGCGCTAACCGGGCACGAATTCATCGAGCTCACTGCGGAATTTCACACACACTCGCAATACGGACTCGAAGCGCGCAAATGGACCGTGCGCCCTCTTACCGACCAGGAAAAAGGCGAATTGCTCCGGGGTCCTGCAGATTTGCGCGCGAAGCAGAACGCAGACTGGGAATTTGTTGAGAAGACCATCGAGATAATTAACGACCCACGCCTGCGCGTCTTATGCGAGGCGTTCTTAAAAGAATGGGGCGATCGGTTTCGGCGCACGGCCGCCGCGCGCAACTATCATCACGCGCGCCGCGGCGGACTGGTCGAGCACACAGCGCAGATGATGCGAGTCGCGAAGGAGGTCGCACCGCTTTATCCGCAATTGAATCTCGATCTTCTGCTTGCCGGCATTCTCTTCCACGATTCTGGAAAACTTTGGGAGAATGCTTTGTCCGAGAACGGATTCGTCATGAATTACGACGAGCGCGGCGAATTGATCGGGCACATTTCGATCGGGCTCGAGCTGGTAAATGCATTGTGGAGGCGGTTAAGCGCGGAAAATGCAGAGGCATGGAAGAATCTCGTGCCTGCTTCGGAAGATGTTCGCCTGCATCTTTTGCACTTGATCGGTGCGCACCATGGCGAGCTCGAATTTGGTTCACCGGTCGCGCCGAAAACGCCGGAAGCGATGGCGCTGCATTACATCGATAATCTCGATGCTCGTCTCGAAATGTTCGCCGCCGGTTACACAACAGCGAAGCCGCTGGCAGAGCGCATTTTTGATCGCGTCCGACCGCTCCCCGGAAATTTAGTGAAGGCGCTCGACAAATTTCACCAGCAATCGAGTTCCGCGAAGGAAGACCGCCGCCTATTGTGAGAACTGCTACTTCTGCAGTTCACGGAACCAGCGCAAGGCGATGGAAGTTTGCGCGTCATTGACTTCATGGCCGCCACGGAAAGTCCCGATTCGAACTCGGTTAAAGCCGGTTCGCTTGATTGAACCAGCGACATTGTATTGCTGCTCTAGCGTAGCGATTCTATCATCGTGCCCAGCACTAACGTAAATTGGTGTACGGAGAAAATCCGCGCCCGGCTGGGCCCTCGCATATCCTGGACTCAGGTAATCCTGATTCACGCCAGTCAGGTAGAGTCCGGTGATGCGACAACCATTTCGGCCAAGGACAGGCGCGATGGAGCCGGCGCCCTTTGCCCCTCCGGAGAAGCCGGCGCACGCCATCGGCCACTTCTCCGATCCGGCAAAGCTGTGGTGAAGTGCGTCGATGGCGGCGAGGGTCATGGCCAAGCGCCATGCCGCGGTATCATTCCGCGCGTGTTGCGGACCGTCCCCCGCTAGGAGCACCCAGCCTTCAGCAAGTCCGACCTTTTGATAAAATTGGACTAGATCATCTCGATTCTGACGTTTGAAATCGCTTGTGGAACAGGTTACCAAAACGGGCCAGCTTTTTCTCGGGTCAAAATTTGCGGGCGTTGCCAGCACGGCGACGGCGCTTTGTGGTATCGGG
>QHNF01000101.1 GCA_003218345.1 Verrucomicrobiota bacterium
GGATCAGGCGCGGCCAGTTTTCCGTCGTCCGCCATTGACCGCAAGACAAGTGAGTCAGTCGATTGATCGAATAACCACAAGGTCACGCTTTGCGCGTTCAAGAGACGGCCAATCGTGCTCAGCATTTGTCCGATGAACTTGTCTGGCGCGGGCGCAGTCGCGAGAACATCCAAACTATAGGTTAATGCTTCGACTTGTCCGCGGGCAACTTGCTCGGAAGCGCGCAGCGCCTCTTCGGAGCGTTTATTTTCAGTTACATCGATAACCGTGCCCACGAATTCCACAAGTTGACCGGTCTCATCGCAAACCGGATGACCGACCGCGTGGATGTTCCTGGTAGCACCGCTCGGGTGAACAATTGCGTAGTCCGTTTCAAACTCGGCTTTCTCGCGAATCGCCTTTTCGAACAGTGCTCTAACTCTCTCCTGGTCCTCCGAACAAAGGCGCTGTAAGAATATTTCGAATCGCGGCGGCCCGTCGTCCTGGTCGAAACCAAGCACGCGATAAGTTTCCTCTGACCAGTACCTGATTTCGCCTGTAGCGGGCGCCCATGCCCAACTCCCGGTATGGCTGAGTCGTTGTGCTTCCGCCAGATAGGCCTCGCTCTCGCGTCGGGCCGCTTCCGCCAGTTTCCGCTGGATAGCGACGCCCGCGAGATGGGTAATATGTTTAATCGTTTCCTGCTCACGCGAAGTCGGGCTGCGTGGCTCGCGATAATACATGGCAAACGTTCCGATCACTTTGCCTTCGGACGAGAAGATTGGTGTGGA
The DNA here is from genome assembly GCA_003218345.1 of Verrucomicrobiota bacterium. Lineage (GTDB taxonomy): Bacteria > Verrucomicrobiota > Verrucomicrobiia > Chthoniobacterales > UBA10450 > Udaeobacter. Next base: position 771 of record QHNF01000101.1, read on the forward strand.
CCAACAAGCACGAAGCGAATGCGTCAAAGCCAGATCGCGAAAATCAGTCCAAAGTGGATCGGTCGTGATATCGGACACGATTACCTGCTCGGCTCGGCATGCCGCAGTTCCGCATGAACCTACGGCCGGTCCATTGAATGCGCCATCGATCGCTTGCGTGTAAGTCTTAGGAAGATTCGGTGCTCCGCCATGTCGCAACTGCTTGCCATTCGGATCCATTAATAAGATGGAGGCCAGAACATCGGAGGATTGCTCTTCCACCAGCAGACACAAGCTATCGAGTATGTTGGCAAGCGACTCGCCTTTAGTCACCATCTCGAGCACCTTGTTTTCTCCGGCCAGGAGCGCTTCGCGCCGCTTACGCTGGCTAATATCTCTCACTACCGCCTGCAAATATCGGCCGCGCAGCACCGACACAGACACTTCTACAGGAACTACCTCACCATTTCTCCGCACGAATTTTCGTTCGAACTGCAAAGATCCTTCCGTCTTCAATTTCTGGATTCTGTCCTGAAACAGGTAGCGTTCTTCGGGAACATAGGTGTCCATGATTGAAGTGCCGATCAGTTGGTCTTCAGGACAGCCCGCGAGTTCGGCGCCCACCGGGTTCGACATAACACATTTGCCATCCACGACGTCGCTCACATAAATCGCATCCGGCGACGTCTCGATCAGGCCTCGATACTTCTCCTCACTTTCCCGGAGCGCGTCTTCCGCGTGTCCACGTTCGGCGATTTCGCCATGCAGCTCCTCATTGAGCATACTTAGCTTGGCGGTCCGCTCTTTAACCTTGGTTTCCAGGTCGCTGCGCGCTTGGCTAAGTGATTGCTCCGCTCGGCGTCGCGACGAGCTAAACCAGCTCATTAAAAGCGCTACCAGTGCGAAATAAACGAAATACTCAATGTGTGAAGCGCCGACGCCCGACACATAGACGGGCTTGGTCGATCCATCCGGAAGAACTGTTCGATAGTCAACCTGATAAGGCAGGACGAAAAGAGCAAACGCGACAAACGAGAGGAGGACAGAAAGAATGCCGGGCGCTGTTCCCGCATACCAAAATGTGATCGCGATCGCGAGAAGGAAAGAAGTGCTGAGCGGATACGAAAAATTAAAGTGTAACAGGATGAGATTAATTCCGAGCGCGATCGCGACGGAGAACACAGCCAGTCCATAACGGAAAATGGCGCGTTCAAAAACGTCCGATGATGCGACCGAGTGGAAAAAAAATGTTTCGACGTCAACGGTCGATTTCATACGAAGGTGTGATTTGTCGCGCCTGATTTAACTCAGCGCGCCAATGTCCAAGCCTAACTGTTCTCCGTTCGCGCTGCCAGTTTTACTTCATCCCTCGAAAGAGGTGGCGCGGGCTCCCTCTATGGAAGTGGAAAAGCTGTTATGTCCTCACGCTTCACGTAGCGATCGATCGAAATTGTGATCGTGCCTGTGAAAAAGAACGAGCTGGCTCAATCGTGATCGGACGTTGAAGCTAGTATTTCAGCTGGCTTGATGGAGTTGTGCCTCCGCGGAGGCCGGCGGCTTTTGATGGATCGCCGTGAGGTAATCATAGATGGCCGAGAAATCCTGGCTGGCATATCCTTCCCTCATTGCGAGGCGATACAGTTCTTTCGCAGCATTGCCTAAGGGCATGGCCACACCAGATTCGTACGCACTCACTGATGCGAGATGCATATCCTTTTGCAGCCAGCGCAACGGAAATTCGGTTTCGTAATTCCCGCTCTCGATTTTCTCCCGCTTCGATGCAAGAAAAGGCGCGACCGTAGGCATGCCTAGCACCAAATCAAACAGCATTCCTCTCGAGATTCCGAGGCTCTCACCCAATGCCATCGCTTCGGCGAATGCAGCCATACCCGTGCCCAACAATAGATTGATCACCATCTTCATGGAAGTTCCCGTCCCGTGTCCGCCGGCATGAACAATTTTGTTGCCCATACACAGCAACAGTGGGCGAATCGTTTCCAAATCGTCAGATTCGGCCCCAACCCAGAAGACAAGTTTTCCCTCCGCTGCGACTGGCGCGGAGCCGGTGACAGGCGCATCGACAAAACGAATCTGTCGCGCCGCCGCTAAGGCGGCCATCCTCTTCGAGAACGATGGGTTGACTGAACTGCAATCGACCCAAAGCGTGTTTGGTCGAAGATGATTCAAAAACCCATTCGCACGTAAGGCCGCTTGTTCGACTGCGTCCGGGTGAGCCAGCATTGTAAACAGCAGATCCACTTGATCGGCGACTTTTGCCGGCGAATCTGAAAATGTTCCGCAGGGGCCGAGTAACGGCTCTGCTTTGGCCCGAGTGCGATTAAACAAGACCAATGAATAGCCTTGCTTCTGCAGATTCGCCGCCATGCGACTCCCCATTATGCCCAAACCAATAAATCCAATTTTCATTCTTACTCCTTTGTTCAGACTGCCATGACTAACTCCGGCTGGTAGGTATTTCTCCCTTCGATCTCCGCGATTTCTTCGTCCGTAAGATAAAGCTCAGCAGCGCCGACATTTCCTTCGACTTGCCTGGCGTCGCGCGCGCCGACAATCGCGCCGGTCACGGCAGGATTGTGAAGCGCCCAGGCAATGGCGACCTGTCCCGGAGGACGTCCATGGCGTTCACCGACTTCACGCAAGCGCTCAACCAGCGCGAGGTTTTGCGAAAGTCTCGGCTCATGGAACTCTACGTCGCGACTGCGCCAATCGCTGGCGGGCAGACTTGCTGCTCGTGCGCGGGTCATCGCACCAGTTAACAAGCCGGATGCCATCGGTGAATAGACAATCACGCCAAGTCTTGCTGACAGGCAGTAAGGCAGAGTTTCTTGCTCCACTTCGCGCCGGACTAACGAGTACGGAGGCTGCAAGGAAGTGATGGGAGCGATCGCTTGCGCCTGGCGCATTTCTTCGACGTTGAAGTTGGACACACCGATCCATCGAACCTTCCCTTCTTTCTGCAGTTGAGCCATCGCAGTCCAGCCTTCTTCCAACTGCTCTGTCGGCCAATGGATTTGATACAGATCGATCACATCGACATTGAGCCGACGCAGGCTGTCTTCGCACTCGCGGCGGATGGAATCCGCGGCCAAAGAGCGATGAACATATCCTTGTTCATCCCAGCGCAGACCACACTTGGTAAAAACGTATGGCCGAGATCCAGGCCAGGTTCTCAGCGCAAGCGCAACGACTTCTTCCGAGTGGCCCATTCCATAAACCGCGGCTGTGTCGATCCAGTTCACGCCAAGCTCGAGCGCGCGATGAATCGCGGCGACGGATGCCTTGTCATCCTGCTCGCCCCAACCAAACTCCCAACCCGATCCGCCGATAGCCCATGCCCCAAAGCCCACGGGAGTGATGGACAAATCGGAATTACCCAGGCGCTTCGTTTTCATGTCAGGCTTGGTGATAGGTTTCATATTCGTGTTTCCTGTTCTCATGGGTTGAATCTTTCGTAATTTACGATTGTTGATGTCTTCTCGTTAGAGCGAGCCGTGGTTTCATTGTGATCGGATGTTATCGTTCAACTCGCCGCTGGCTGCGGCAATCCAAGCGACTGCATTGTGTCAGGCGATAGACTTCCGGTT
>QHNF01000102.1 GCA_003218345.1 Verrucomicrobiota bacterium
CAGTGGATTTCATTTCTGGTCCTAGCGAAATATCCACGCCCTCGTAACGCAGAAATGGGAAGACTGCCTCCTTCACCGAGAAATGTTTTGGCACGATTTCCTTCGTAAATCCGAACTCACGCAGCGATTTTCCGGTCATTACGTTGGCGGCGAGTTTGGCCAACGGCACGCCAATTGCCTTGCTCACAAACGGAACGGTGCGCGACGCGCGCGGGTTTACTTCGAGAACGTAAACGTCGCTGCCTTTCACTGCGAACTGCACGTTCATAAGGCCACGTACATCTAATTCTTGCGCCATAGCTTTGGTCGCAGCAGAGATCTCATAGAGAACTTTTCCCGGTAGAGAGAACGTCGGGATCACGCACGCGCTGTCGCCGCTGTGAATGCCAGCTTCCTCGATGTGCTCCATAATTGCGCCGATCACGGTCGTTTCGCCGTCGGCAATGCAATCGACGTCGACCTCAATTGCGTCTTCGAGAAAGCGATCGATAAGCACCGGCCGATCGGGCGTCACTTCGATTGCGCTCGTCATGTAACGCTGAAGATCTTCATCATTGTAGACGAGCTCCATGGCGCGCCCGCCGAGGACAAAAGAGGGCCGCACCAAAACCGGGTAACCAACTTTCTTTGCAATCGCGACGGCCTCTTCAGTGCTGATTGCAGATCCATTCGGAGTTTGCCGCAAGCCAAGTTTGTCGAGCATGGCCGCGAACAAGTGCCGATCTTCCGCCGTTTCGATGCTCTCAGGTTGTGTGCCGAGAATGGGAACGCCAGCTGCTTTTAAGCCGCCGGCAAGATTGAGCGGCGTCTGACCGCCAAACTGCACAAACACGCCCTCGGGTTTTTCCTGATCGTAAATGTTGAGCACGTCCTCGAGTGTGAGCGGCTCAAAATAAAGTTTATCACTGGTGTCGTAATCAGTGGAAACCGTTTCCGGATTCGAATTGACCATGATGGTTTCGAATCCGAGCTCGCGCAGCGCGAAGGCAGCGTGTACGCAGCAGTAATCAAACTCAATTCCCTGTCCGATCCGGTTTGGCCCGCCACCCAGGATCATGATTTTGCGTTTGCCGCTCTCGCGCCGCTCGTTCTCGTCGCCGTAAGTCGAGTAGTAATAAGGTGTGTAAGCTTCAAACTCGGCCGCACACGTATCGACGAGCCGGTACGTGGGAATTACCCCTGCAGATTTTCGCTGCTCGCGGACTTCGTTTTCGCTCGTGTTCAACGCGACGGCCAGTTGTCGATCCGAAAATCCAAGCTTTTTGGCGCGTAGGAGTGCGTCCCGCTGGAGGTTAGGCTGCCAGCCTGACTCGGCGGCTAGGCTGCCAGCCTGCCTACCTTCTCCCTGGCCATCGTCCAGCATAAGAACGTCGCGCCGCTCCATCACAAACTGATCACCGTCCAAACCGGCCCTCGCCGGATTTTGCTCGATGTAATCGCGGCAGGCAGCAAGATGGGACCAATCGCGCACAACCATATCGAACGTTTCCGCCATCCAGAGCGGTCTGGTCTGGCCCATCAACCGGTTGATCTGGTTGCTGGTATAAGATTTCCACGAGTGCAGGATCGCATTGAGGGAATTCGTGCCCAGCGGTTTCAAAATTACGTGAACGTGATTCGGCATGACAACGAAGGCATCGATCACGTACCGATCCCGATCGAAATGCTCGAGGTTCTCGCGGACAATCTTCTGCGCACGCGAATCCCTTAGCAAACAGGAGCCTTGACCTTGATCCAGCCACTGCTCGCGTTCCTCTTCGAATCGCTGTGTATATTCGCGCGCTATTTTCCAGTCCCACGGATGCGGATGATGCTTTAGCCAGAGCGCGCGTTCTTCTCGCCACTTGGCGAGCACATCGCTTGCGATTGCATCAGCTAGGCGAAACGTAACGAAATAAGTGGCCCCCGATTGCTCCCAGCGAGGCAAATGACGTCGGGTCATTTTGATTGCCGCGTGTGCGTCGAAGCCGTGAAAACGGAGGTCGGCCGTCTTGGGTACCTCGGAAGGCAAGCTTCCAGCGCGCTGGAGCATGGAAGGGCAGGCTGGCAGCCCGCCCGCCGAGTCAGGCTGGCAGCCTAACCTCCGGCCCGCTTCCTCCCCAATCTGCGCCACGTTCCATAAAAACCACTTGTCGATTTTGGTTAGGTCGACGACCTCGTCGATGGACATTCCGTCACGGAACGCCTGGGCGAGATAGAAAATCCGGTCCGCATTGGGAATCGAGAGTTTGAGCCGCAAAGTTTCCGGATCGACAAATCGGTCCGCGCCGTCGTCGCATAAGCCGAACCGCTTGATCTCCAGACTGCGTAGCGCTTTTTGCAATGCCTCCTTGAATGTGCGACCGATGGCCATCGCTTCCCCGACGCTTTTCATCCGTGTCGTAAGGGTTGCGTCCGCCTGCGGGAATTTTTCGAACGTAAACCGCGGCACTTTCACGACGCAGTAATCAATGGTCGGCTCGAAGCAGGCCGGCGTTTCGCGCGTGATATCGTTTTTGATTTCGTCCAGCGTGTAACCAACGGCGAGCTTCGCGGCGATTTTCGCAATTGGAAAACCGGTAGCCTTCGAAGCCAGGGCGCTGGAACGCGAGACGCGCGGATTCATTTCGATCACCACCATCCGACCGGTCTCCGGGTTAACAGCAAACTGAATGTTCGAGCCGCCGGTCTCGACGCCGATCTCGCGGATGACCGCAAACGCGGCATCGCGCATCATCTGGTATTCTTTATCTGTCAGCGTTTGCGCGGGTGCGACAGTGATGGAGTCGCCGGTATGCACACCCATCGGATCGAAATTCTCGATGGAACAAACAACGACACAGTTGTCCTTGCGGTCGCGCATCACTTCCATCTCGAATTCTTTCCAGCCCACGAGCGATTCTTCGATCAGCACTTCGTGGACTGGCGAAAGATCGAGCCCGCGCGCGGCGATTACGTCGAGTTCTTCGCGATTGTAAGCGATGCCACCGCCGGTACCGCCGAGAGTAAATGCCGGACGAATAATCAGCGGGAACGCTCCGATTTCGCCGACAATGCGATCAAGATCGGCAATGGAACGGGCGATGCCGGAACGCGGTACTTCAAGTCCGATGCGCAACATCGCTTCTTTGAATAATTGTCGATCTTCACCTTTGGCGATGGCCTGAGCATTTGCGCCGATCAATTTCACCCCGTGCCGCGCCAAGGCGCCGTTGCGGTTCAAGTCCATAGCGGTGTTCAGTGCAGTTTGCCCACCCAAAGTCGGCAAAATCGCATCGGGTTTCTCGCGTTCCATGATTGCCTCGACCACTTCAGGAGTGATCGGTTCGATGTAAGTGCGATCGGCAAATTCCGGGTCTGTCATGATTGTAGCTGGATTAGAATTCACCAGCACGACCTGATAGCCTTCTTCGCGCAGCGCCTTGCACGCTTGCACCCCGGAATAATCAAATTCGCAGCCCTGCCCGATCACGATTGGCCCGGAGCCGATCAGCAGGATTTTTTTAAGCTCGTTATTTCGCGGCATCTGCGCAGCGCGGACAGTAAACAAAATCAAGCGAACGTCACGCGAAACGTGGCCGAGTCAGGCTGGAAGCCTAAGCTCCATTATGCCGCTGCCATCCGCTGCCGATCGAGGTAAACTTTGCATATGCTTTTGATCCGCGTGAGCACGTAGTAAATCGTCTGGCTGCGAATGCGCACCAGCTCCGTGCCGACGATGCGGGTAACGAAATCGCTCGGAAGATCGAGAATTTGCTGCGGTGTCGAGCCCTCGAGTCCTTTGCAAAGAATCGCCGTCATAGAGCGGGTAAGCGTTTGCACTTCCGGGCCGAGCGTCATGCGGATGTGTGCCTTGCCTCTTTCATCGACCTGAAGGTAGACGCCAACCGTGTCCGTGCATTCCTCGTCCTTCCGTACATCGACAAGATCGAACTTCTCCCCTTCGCGCGGCACCTGGTTCTTCGCGTTGTCCGCGTAGGAAACAAGCGTTTCGCGCCGCTCGTCCTCAGGAAGCGTCTCAAAGAGATTGATGATCTGGTTTAGCTTGGTCGGATACATCGCGAGTATTTAATCTATCACGGATCGCCTAAAGCTCCTGCACCGCAACGTCCATGCTTCGGTTTTGCTCAACAAAGCGTTTGTGGCTAATTGGATTATGAAAACTCCGATTAAAGTCGCTGTGACAGGCGCCGCCGGGCAGATTGGTTACGCGCTTCTGTTTCGCATCGCGTCCGGACAGATGTTCGGGCCGGATCAGCCGCTCATATTGCAGCTGATCGAGATTCCGGCTGCGCTCGGCGCGCTCGATGGCGTGGTCATGGAATTGCACGATTGCGCCTTTCCACTGCTCGAGTCGGTTATGCCCACGGCCGATCTGGACGAAGGCTTCCGCGACATCAACTGGGCGCTGCTGGTTGGAAGTGTCCCGCGCAAAGCTGGCATGGAGCGGAAAGATTTACTCGGGATCAACGGCAAGATTTTCATAGGGCAAGGTCAGGCGATCGAAAAAAACGCTACGTCCGATGTGCGCGTGCTCGTAGTCGGAAATCCATGCAACACGAATTGCCTGATCGCGATGAACAACGCTAAAGGAATTCCGCGCGACCGCTGGTTCGCCATGACGCGATTAGATGAAAATCGCGCCCGCGCGCAGCTCGCGCATAAGGCGGGCGTGAGCATCGGTTCGGTCACAAACATGACCATCTGGGGAAACCATTCTTCGACTCAATATCCAGATTTCTATAATGCGCGGATCGACAATCGTCCTGCGAACGAAGTGATCGGGGACGAGAAATGGCTGAAGGAAGAATTTATTGCCATCGTGCAACAGCGCGGCGCTGCCGTGATCAAGGCGCGGGGACTTTCTTCGGCCGGTTCGGCCGCTAACGCGATCGTCGATACCGTGTGCTCGCTCACCAACGACACGCCGGCTAACGATTGGCACAGCGTGGCAGTCTGTTCGGCCGGAAGTGACGATGTCGCGAAAGAATTGATCTCGTCCTTCCCAGTTCGTGTGCGCGGTGGGAAATGGGAAATCGTGCAAGGACTTCCGATAAATGATTTTAGCCGCGCGAAAATCGACGCGTCGGTAGCGGAGTTAATAGAGGAAAAGTCGCTTGTTAGCGAGCTGATTTCGTAACATCTTTCACTGGCGCGAAACTGCCTTCATTACCTTTGGCCGACAATAGTGAAGAGAGTGTACGCCTTTCCGCGATGATACTGCTGATGGCTTAAGGCCTCTGATGTGGTGAATCCCATCACCGCC
>QHNF01000135.1 GCA_003218345.1 Verrucomicrobiota bacterium
GCTTCATCTTGTTCACCCCTTTGACGACGAGGAAGATCGCGAAAGCGATGATAAGGAAGTTTATCAGCACCGTGATAAAGTTGCCGTAGTTCCAAGTGATCGCGCCCGCCTTGGCTGCATCAGCCGGAGTCGCGAACATTGCGCCGCCTGGCGGGCTTTTGAGCACGAGGAATTGGTTGGAGAAATCGAGGCCGCCCGTCATTAACCCAATGGGCGGCATGATGATGTCTTTGACCAACGACCCGATTACCAAGCCAAACGCCGCGCCGATGATCACGCCGACGGCGAGATCAATCGCATTTCCTTTGATTGCAAATTCTTTGAATTCTTTCCACATGCCGCGGATACTAGTCAGCCGACAACGATGTTCACAAGTCTTTTGGGGACTACGACGACATTGCGGACAGTCCCGCCAGCAGTGAGTTTTTGAACCTTCGGATTCGACAGCGCAGCGGTTTTCATTTCTTCCTCCGTCGCCAGGATCGACATCTTCAGTCGATCACGCACCTTCCCGTTTACTTGAATAACGATTTCGACCTCGTCCTCGACGAGCAGTCGTTCATCATAGCTCGGCCAGGGTTGCTCCGTGATCTCGCGGGGCGCATCGCCGAACCTGACATTTAGGTTCTCGCATAACTCGCAGGCGATGTGAGGCGCAAATGGATTCAGCAAAGCCAGGAAGGTGCGCACTGCCGATAGAGGAATCGGATCGACGTTGGTAAATGCATTTACGAAAATCATCATTTGTGAAATTGCGGTGTTAAACGAGAACGATTCGATGTCTTCAGTGACTTTCTTGACCGTGGCATGCAGTACTCTTTGCTGCGCCTTGTTCGGATCGACATTTTTGATTTTCCCAGATAATTCCCACTCGCCTGTCTGGTTCTCGCTCATAAATAAACGCCAGACGCGTGCAAGAAAACGCGCAACGCCTTCGACACCGCGCATACTCCACGGCTTCATTTGCTCGAGCGGACCCATGAACATCTCGTAGCAGCGAAACGCGTCGGCGCCATATTGGTCAATCACGTCATCCGGATTGACAATATTTCCTCGTGATTTCGACATTTTCTGACCGTCTTCGCCAAGGATAATTCCCTGGTTTACCAACCGCTGGAACGGCTCCGGCTTTGATATGTGGCTGAGATCAAATAACACCTTGTGCCAAAAACGCGCATAAAGCAGATGCAGTACGGCGTGCTCGGTGCCGCCAACGTACAAATCGACTGCGCCAGGTTTGTCTCCGCCCGTCCAGTAGCGCTCGGCTTCTTTTCCGACGAAACGCTGGTCGTTATGCGGATCGCAAAATCTCAGGTAGTACCAGCACGAACCTGCCCACTGCGGCATGGTGTTCGTCTCGCGCGACGCCTTGTCGGAATAACGAACCCACTCTTTCGCTTTCGCCAGTGGTGGTTCGCCCGTGCCGATCGGTTTGTAATCATCGAGCGGCGGTGGAACGACTGGCAATTCGGTTTCATCGAGAGCCTTGTGTTTTCCATTCGCCCAAACGATCGGGAACGGTTCGCCCCAATAACGCTGCCGCGAGAATAACCAGTCGCGCAGCTTATAATTGATCGCGCCTTTGCCGGCGCCACGTCGTTCAAGCCAGTCGGTGATTTTGCGGATTGCTTGAGCTGACGGCAGCCCGTCGATTACTGGCGAATTGATTGCCACCCAACGGCTGCACGACTTCGCGAATCGGCAGATCGAATTCTTGCGCAAATTCCAGATCGCGCTGGTCGTGAGCGGGCACCCCCATGATGGCGCCGGTTCCATACCCGGCCAACACATAATCGGCTACCCAGATTGGAATTCGCTCGCCGTTTGCCGGATTAATTGCGTAGGCGCCGGTGAAAACACCGGTTTTTTTCTTGGCGACATCCGTCCGCTCCAAGTCGCTCTTGCGCGCGGCGCGCTCGCGATATTCTCGAACCGCAGGCCATTGTTCCTCGGTGACGATGAGATCAACCAGTGAATGCTCGGGCGCGAGCACCATGTAGGTCGCGCCGTAAAGTGTGTCCGGGCGAGTAGTGAAAACGCGAATCGTCGGGACGTCGCAGCGCGACGACCCTACCTCAACTACCTTAAAATCGATTTCGATTTCCGCGCCCTCGCTTCGCCCGATCCAATTGCGTTGGAGCAATTTGATTCCTTCGGGCCAATCAAGTTTGTCGAGTTCATCTAGCAATCGCTCCGCGTAGGCAGTAATGCGCAACATCCATTGACGCATCGGCCGTCGAACCACCGGGAAGCCGCCAACTTCGCTTTTTCCATCCACAACTTCTTCGTTGGCCAAGACCGTGCCCAACTCGGCACACCAGTTAACTGGAACATCAGCAACATAGGCGAGCCGAACGCTGTCCGGATCGGCCCCGCGATAGGTGGAAATCGGCTCGGCCCGTTTTGTCTGCGGATTGAACCAGGAATTGTAAATCTGGAGAAAAATCCACTGCGTCCACTTGTAGTAGCGCGGATCGGTCGTGTTGATTTCCCGTTGCCAATCGTAGGAAAAACCGATCCGCTTTAGTTGTTTCTTGAATTTCGCCACGTTTTCGCGCGTGGTGATCGCAGGATGTTGGCCGCTTTTAATCGCGTATTGCTCCGCGGGCAAACCGAATGCGTCCCAACCCATCGGGTGCAACACGTTCAAGCCACGCATGCGTTTGTACCGCGCGACGATGTCGGTGGCGGTATAACCTTCGGGATGTCCCACGTGCAAGCCCGCCCCGCTTGGGTAAGGGAACATGTCGAGGATGTAAAATTTTGGCTTCGTAGGATCGAAATCTTGCTCACCGGGATTAAGCGCATGAAAGAGCTGCCGCTCCTCCCAAATGCTCTGCCATTTTGGTTCGATCTGGTCGAATGGATACGGTTTGCGACGCTCGTTACTCATGCTGATCTAGAAAGCAACAACCACGAATGAACACTAATGGACAGGAATATGCAGCATCGACATCTCTCTGCCGATGAAGTCTCGAAATATTGGCCGGAAGCCGATGCTACTATTTCGAGCATGCAATTGATTGTAGCCACACGCAACGCGCACAAGACCTGCGAGATCCAGCGGATTCTCGGGCCAAAATTCGAGGTGCGCGGCCTGTCCGGTGATGATGAGATCCCCGAAATACACGAAAGCGGAAAATCATTTGAAGAAAATGCAAGGCTGAAAGCGGTCGCGGTATCCAGGGAATTGCCGGGTCTCGTCGTCGCAGATGATTCTGGATTGGAAGTTGATGTGCTAGGTGGCGCGCCCGGGATTCACTCTGCGCGGTACGCAGGGGCAAGTGCGACGGACAACGAAAAGATCGGCAAGTTACTGAGCGAACTCACGAAACTTACCGCAAAAGGCGGTCAGCGCCGTGCGCGATTTCGTTGCGCTCTGGCGCTCGCGCGCGGCGGCCACATTCTCGGAACGTTCGACGGAGTAGTGGACGGAAAAATCGCTGATCGAGCGCGCGGCTCGCGGGGATTCGGCTACGATCCAGTATTCTTGCCGAACGGATTCGACCAGACTTTCGGAGAACTCGCTTCTGCGGAAAAAGATCGATTCAGCCACAGGGCTTGTGCTTTGAAAAAGCTACGTGCGTTTTTGTCGCCCCGCACGATCACGACCGAGAGAAATTAATGCAATTCGCAGGTGAAACCAATTCTCGCGCGCTCGATGATGGAATCGCGACGGTCGGAGATTTGAGCTAGGGCTTGGGTGGCGGTGGCGGAGCGCCGGGTTGTCCCCCCGGACCGCCTGCCGCTCTGATTTGATATCCGACTTTCGTGATTCCCGCCGAGCGAACCTTGTCGAGCACCGTGATCACGTCGCCATGCATGGCCATCAAGCTGCCGCTGATGGACACTTTAATATCCGGATTGCCGCGGTGAAGTTCATAAAGGCGGGGGAGGACTTGGTCATCCGACACATACTGATTGTCGAAGTAAACAGCGTTTCCTTCCTGCACCTTGATAGAAACATAATCCTTTACTGTGCTTGGCGGCGGAGCTATTGCCGCCGGCAGATTGACCCGAATACCTTTCATGTGGACCTGGCTCAGACTGACCATCATAAAGCTGGCAAGCAAAAAAAACATAATGTCGATCAGCGGAATGATCTCGATGCGGGCTCGTTTATGTGGGATCGGTGAGGACAGTCTCATAGTTACATTGCAGGTTAGGTGTTTAGTACTGGGCGCCCGTCATGGTGAAAGTGATCGGGATTTTGACCTTTGAAACAGACCCAGGCTTGAATCGCCACTGCCGAAACGCACTCGTTGCTGCGTTGTCCAATATCGGATTTCCAATACTTTGTGCCATTGAAGCACTGGATACACTGCCGCTCGCGGCGACCTCCACGACGCATACTCCGCTGCCTGTGACGTGACGTGAACGCGCCTCATATGGATACTGCGGACGCGGCGCATAGGTGGCAAGAGCTTTCGCTGAAGACATCGACATCGGTCCGGGGCGACCTGCAGCTTGAGGCGCTTTGATCGGCGCGAATTTTTGTGCCGTTTTTTGCTTTGGTGGAGGCGTTGTCTCTTCGACGAACTCTGGCTGGATCTCTGGTGGTGGCGGAGGCTCGGGCAGCGGAATGTCTTCCGGCGGAGGAGTAGGCTCCTCTGTTGCCTGCAATGTCGCCTCGACGACGGCGGTCGGCATGTCAGGAGGAACCTCTACCGGCGCCTCATGTTTTTGAGCCAGGGCAACTGCTGTGAGGTGAATTGCCACTGCGCCACCGAAGGCTGCCCACCACTGCCATGGCGGCGGCGGGCGGTAAAGTAACGGTTTTGGCGTTGTGGCCATACGAAAAAAATCACGTTCCAGGCCCAGGAACTCCCTTGAGCGCTTCGCTCTTAATCTCAAATGAGATTTTGTAGAATCCCGCCGAGCGGAGCATATCGAGCAAATGAACAACGTTTCCGTGAACCGTGTCGCGATCTCCTCGGACGAACACCTTTGCTTCGGGATCCGATTGGTGCACCTGTAGCAAGCGCGCCTGCATATCAGTTTCGGTCATTTCATTCTTGTCGAAGAAATAGTGACCATCCTTATCGACCGAGACGCTGATGTAATCCCGTTTTGACTGCGTCTCACCGGAGCTGCCCGTGGGCAAATTAACTTTAATGCCTTTCATATGCACCTGGCTCAAGCTCACCATCATGAAACTTGCGAGCAAAAAGAACATGATGTCGATCAACGGAATGATCTCGATCCGCGCTTTTTTGTGAGGAATGGGTGAGCTTACATTCATTACATACCTTTAGATGGACGAGCCTTTGATGGACGAGCCTTTCCCAGAAGCTGGGGCTTGCCCCGCGAAGTCCATCTCGCGCGCCGCGGTTTGTGCTCCTAACATAACTTCCAGGTTCGTCGCCGCCGTCTGCAGTTCGAACTCCAAGTTAGACACCCGGGAAGTGAAAAAGTTAAACGGAATCAGAGCGAAGATGGCAATACCGAGGCCGCACGCCGTGGCAATGAGCGCCTCTGCAATACCACCGGTGACGGCTTGCACCGCCAGCTCTTCATTGCCAAGGAAGCTGAATGAACGGATCAGACCGGTAATAGTGCCCAACAGACCGAGCAACGGCGCCAAAGTTACCAGCGTGTCCATGACCACGAGGAAGCGACCGGCCCGTTTGATCTCGATGCCGGCAGCAACCTGCAATGCGCCTTGCAACGAGGCGTGTTGGTGATTGAGGCCATTCCACATCATGCGCAAAACTGGATCACGCGATCCGCGGGAAAGCCGGGAGGCTTCGGCGGTATCGCCGTTCTCAATCGCTGTAAACACTTTCTCGATCCGTTTGGGGTCACGACGAAACCAGCGGCCACCCCACCAAAAAATTCGCTCGATCACCACAGTGAGTCCGATGATCGATACGATCAAAATCGGCCACATGATCGGACCGCCCTTGTGGAACTTGTCGATCAACCAATTGCTGGCCAGGAAACCTGTGGGTTGCGCTTCGGGACTCGGCGATGCGGCCGGCGAGGCACTCGCACCAGCAGGCGCAGCGGGACTCCCTGCGACTCCTGGTGCGGGACTCAGCGTAACAGGAACTGATGCGCCTGGCGCAGCAGGCTGGCCGGGCTGTGCCGGCGCGGCGGGGTTCACCGCTGCCGGAGCGCCGGGGCTCGCAGCTGCAGGTGCTCCCGGCGGATTCGCAACTGGAGGAGCGCCGGCGGGCACGGTTTGTTGTGGCGCGGGAGATTGCGCGAGTGAAATCAGCGCAAACGCGAGTGAGCATACACACGTGGTAAGTAATGTTTTCATAGTTGAAGCAGAAGTTTGGTGACCGTTTCGATTGCGGTACAGGTTTTCTCTTATCGCAGACGAATTGCTTGCGAGTCGAGCAAAACTTTTCATTTTTTGACGATGCGTCCTTATGCAAGGGTTCGCATCTTTAATTCGAAATATCTCTGCTGCAAGGACGTAGGCAAGTGTATCAAATTGTTGTTGCCGAGATTTCTTCAGCTCTGGCGATCGGAGCACTATCCGCAATCGCAACGCTGTTGCACAACCGCGGCCAATCGTCGATTGCTGCTTCCAATTGATCCCCCGCACGGATCGGGCCGACACCCGCGGGCGTTCCAGTTAAAATCACGTCTCCCGCCGCCAACGTCATCGACTGACTTGCGAAGGAAACAATTTGCGCAACCGAATATATCATCCGGCTCGTGCGCGTGCTCTGACGCAGCTCGCCGTTTTGCCGCAACTCCAGCGAAACATCGCTCACGTCGACATCGGCGTACACAAACGGCCCAATGGGCGTGTAGGTATCAAACGATTTGCAGCGACCAAATTGCTTTTCGCTATTTTGCAAATCCCGATCGCTAATATCGAGACCGATTGTATAACCGAAAACAAAGTCGAGCGCGCGTTCCGCGGGCACATTTTTTGCGGTCTTGCCAATGACGACGGCCAACTCCGCTTCGAAATCAGTTTGGTTTTCAGGAAGCGCAATTTCGATCGCGCCGTTATGCGGCAAAACCGAGCCTGGCGATTTGAACCAAATCAACGGCGTGCCCAACGGTGTCCGCTTCATCTCCGCGATGTGGTCGGAATAATTCAGACCGACGGCGATTAATTTCGACGGCGCCACGGGAACATCGATCTGTACATTTTCGAGCGGCACTACTTCACCTGTGGGTTGGACTTGAATCCAATAGGGCCGTGACAAGACGTGCACCTTCCCGCCCCGCAATTCTCCGTAGAAAGATTTATCGCCACATCTGAATCCGCCGAATGTGCGCATAATAAATGTTGTCAGGCCGAACCGCGCAGACGGTGAGGGACCTCACAATCGAAGCTTAGAATACACAAGTACCAAGCGCGATCTATCATCCTGTGCGGGTTTCCTCGCTTAGCTCGAAATGACCGCGTGAATTACTTCGGCATGACCGCCACAAAATCGCGCACCGTTTTTTGTTCGGAAATGGAAAATGCAGATCCGTTCGCACGTTTGAACCAAAAGCTGCTTGAAGAGCCGCCATCGAGATTCAGTGCGCGTTGGATTTTGAAATCCTTAGCCAATCCTGTTGTTTCAAGAATTTTGGCAAACTCCGAAAGCGACACGTCGGAGCAAGATCCGAGCGCCGCACGATCGACACCTCCAACTGCCGCAAAAGTCCTTCGCGCGGTTCGCGTATTTTCCAGGCCGCGAATGCTTCGGCCCTGATCGATAAGGAACGGACCGCACTGGATCGCCGCATTAAATTTTTGTTGCTGTGAAAATTCGCGGATGCGCAGAATCCGCGTTCCGTGCGGCGAGGCCGCGAACACACCTGTGATCAATTTCGCGCGTTGGAGCGGCGCGATCATTTTTCCGTCAGTGATCAGCAATCCAATTGGCGCGTAGTCGGGATCGAAATAGCCACCGTTGACGCCGGCCAAACATCCTTCCTGCCGCATAACACGCGCAAGATCGCTGCGTGGCGGCGCCGGCTGATCGATCACCCGCAACGCACACGATTTCGTCGAAAACAATGCGAGATCAATCGTTGCGCGCTGATTGGTTTGAGAATCTTCCAGAACAACATGGCGATGCGCAACACTAGTGCCTCCCAATTCCGAATCCGCTGAGAGAATGGTCCAATCTGCGTGCGCCGTCGCCGCGACGGCGAGAAAAAGAACCGCGGCGCTACGCTTTGCCCCCACCGTATTTGTCGAGCAACGCCTGGAACTGCGGATCGTTTCGCAATGGGTCCCAAATTGGATTTACTTTCAGACCCTGAACGGTGACAGCGCTCGGTCGGTTCAACAATCCGTCCAGGATTTCAATCGCGCGACCGTTGTCGCCAAGAATGGCGTGAACTTCGGCCACTCCAGCCGCAATTTCCGGGCCGCCAAAGGCGTCTTTGCTCTCCGGAAGCAATTCGGTGGCGCGCCGCGCTTCAGCCAGCGCGGCATCTTTTTCTCCGAGAAAAGCGAGGACCTTGGCAAGCTGAATAAGCGTGTCGGGCGAATCGGGACCCTGTTTCAGTTGCGCTTCGAGGAGGCCTTTTGCTTGCAGGAAGGCGGCCCGCGCGCCGGTTTCGTCCTGGAGCGCTTTTCGCGCAAACCCGATGAGATAATATTTAGCACACAATTTTGCGGGAATCGATGTGAAGAGATCGTCTGGCAGGCTTTCCGCTTCGCGCAATCCTTCTTTGTATTTTCGTTCCAAAAGAAAAACGTCCGCGCGCGCGCCGGCGATCCTAAGTTTCTCCTCGTTGCTCATCGGCATCGATTTCACGGCCTCAAAGGCTTTCTCCGTAACGCTCAGATCGCCTTTTTCGGCGATAGCCAGCTTGGACTTGATCTCCCAAAGTCCCACCCCTGCTGGGTTAATTTGGAGGCCGCGGTCGATCGCTTTATTAGCTGCATCGAAATCTCGCAGCATTTGATAATTGAGAGCGAGATTCTGCAGCACCCAGCTGTCTTTCGGATTTAGACCGGCAGCCTTTTTGAGGCTGGCGGTGGATTCCGACCATTTTCCCATGCGGCGCTGGATCGCGCCCAGCGCGAGATAACCTTCGGCTTCGTTGGGCAAACCGCGCTGCGCGATTTCGAATTCTTTCAGCGCCGCCTCGAAATCGTTGTCGCCGTAATAAAGCGAAAACCCCATCGCGAGGTGCGCCTCCGGCAGGTCGGGCTGTAATTGCAACGCTTGCTCCGCGAGAGCGCGGGCTTTTTCGCGCCGTTCCCGAGTTGGATCATAGGTGTGGACGATCCAACTTTCCAACTGCGAGTACCACGCGAGAGCGAGCGCAAATTTCGGATCGAGCTCGATGGCCCGCGCATAAAGCTGCTCGCTTTGCTTCAATTTCCCGATATCCTCAACCCCGGCCACAAAAAGATTGTGCGCCTGGACAAAAGCGAGATAGGCTTCGCCGTTTTCCGTAGGCTTGCGTTCCATTTGCGCTTGTTCGGCGGGTGACAATTTGGCCTGCAGTTCACCCGCGATCTTTTTTGCGAGATCGGTCTGAATCGCGAATACATCCGTCAAATCACGATCGTAATCTTCGGCCCAAATGTGCTGGTCGTTCTCGGCGTTAATCAATTGCACATTGACGCGGACCCGATTTCCGATGCGGCGAACGCTGCCTTCCAGAATGGTAGCCACACCTAGCGCCTTGCCGATCTCACGAACGTTGGACGCTTTTCCCCGATAGGGCATGACCGATGTACGAGATATCACTTTCAGATCGCCAATCTTCGACAAATTGGTGAGCACGTCGTCCTGGATGCCATCGGCGAAGTAGGCGTTTTCCTTGTCGTCGCTCAAATTTTCAAACGGCAATACCGCAATCGACTTGTCGATCTTGTGCGCGGAAGCGCGGGGGAGAAGAAGAAAAAATCCGGCGATTGCGGAAACCAGCACGCCCGCGGCGACGAGGACAAGCAAATTGCGCCGCAGATTTGCTTTGGGAGCGGAAGCTGGCGTCGTCTTTATACCTTGCGGTGTGACATCAAAAGCCCACGCGAGAAGCAGCGCGATCGGGAACCCGATGAGTAACAGGACGATCACCAGGCGCAGGGCCCAGTTTGGCAATTCCCACGCGGGAAATGCAGCGGAGGCCAGCTGAATAATGCCTCCGGCAGCAATGATGTAGGCTGCGGCCACGCGGTAAACCTTGCGCCGCTTCACTTCCTCGAAGAAGCCGCTCAAAGCAACAGATTTGGGTTCGCCAGGATTATAGTTCAACGGCGGAAATATAGACACGAAAACGCACAATGGCGTTCACTTTACGCCTGTGGCGAAAACGGTTTGAAAATGCGGGCTCTGTTTCTCGCGTGCGACCACGCTCACTTCAATTTCGCGGAAGCTGTTTTTTTCCAGAAACTGATGCAACTGCACTTCGCTAAAGCCGA
>QHNF01000056.1 GCA_003218345.1 Verrucomicrobiota bacterium
CCCAGGTGGCTTGCCCAAGGACCGGCACCCGTTTGCCATCCGGCAGTGCGATTCGCTCCATTTGCAATGTTACCTCCGAAATTTTATTCGCAGGCAACGAGTAAATCGCGCCTCTAACGCTTACAGCAGCGTATGAAAAATGGTGAAGCTGATGAATATGGTTTAGACGAGAAAGAAGATCGCGTAGAACTGATGATAGCGCTCGTTTGGTGTGATAGCAGCCGTGATCAGGCCGGCAAAATAAAGAACGCCGCTGACGAAGTATTGCGGCCCTAGTCCGAAAAAATGCGGAACGCCTTTGAGCAGCGAATCAAAAATATCGACCGGCGTGAACAGAGCGAAGAGAATAAAAAAGGCGCGGTGGTTCGCGTAGTAATGCGTTTTATAGTCAACGGCAAGATCGATATCGCCTTCCCGCGGAAAAAGTAAGAGCGATGCCAGATACAAGATGGTTGGTGAGATCAGAACGAATATGAACAGGAAAAACGTCCATGGCTGCTGGTTGCGCCAGCGGTAGAAGATCCACCAGGCGACCACGAGGTACAGGAACAGGTTAACGATCCAGACAATGTGCACCCAGTAAATGTGACGGCGCGAACGTGCTTGCAGCATTTCGCCGACGCCACCCAGCACTCGCGTCATGCCCAAGGCGAGAATGATTGAGATAAGAACAGAGAGATACTCGAATGCACTCATCGGCTGGGAAATGTTTGATGTTTACTCTGCGAGGTTTGATGTAAGCATGAATTCCCCATCGAACTCAAAATGAAATCTCATTATGATGTGGTCATTCTCGGCGCGGGTCACAACGGCCTTGTGGCCGCAAGTTATCTTGGTCGCGCGGGTCTGAGCGTGCTGCTCTTGGAGAAAAATAATTACATCGGCGGCGCTACGACTTCGCAGAAAGTGTTCCCGGACTATGACGCCCACTTGTCTCGATATTCTTATCTGGTCAGTTTGTTCCCGGAGAAAATCATACGCGATCTCGGATTGAATCTCGAGCTGCGCAGGCGCGCGACTGCTTCGTTTACACCATACCTCAATCACGGAAAGGATGATGGTTTGCTGTTGAGCAACGTGGACGAAGAAGTAAGTCGCCAGTCGATGTTCGAGCTGACTGGCAATCATACCGAATTTGAGCGGATGAAAGCGTTTTACAATCTTTCACGCGTTTTTGCCGAGCGCGTTTGGGACACCATGTTGGAACCGCTTATCGCGAAAGACGAGTTTCGGCGTCGCTTTGATGTTGATGATGTTTCCCGGGAGGCGTGGCGCAGTCTGGCGGAAGAACCGCTCGGGACCGCGATTGAGCGTTATTTGCAAAATGATTTGATGCGCGGCCTTGCTTTTACCGATGCAAAGATCGGCGTTCTGACGCACGCGCACGATCCCTCCCTCGTTCAAAACCGCTGTTTCATTTATCACTTGATTGGCAACAAGACCGGCGAATGGAAAGTGCCGGTCGGAGGTATGGGCGCGGTAGCGAGCCAGCTAGAACAAGCGGCGCGCAAAGGTGGCGCGGAAATAATAACAAGAGTCGACCTTCGTGCGCTTGGCTTGAGCGGAAAGCAGCAGACGGTTGAGTTTTACATGAATGGGGAACGGCAAACCGTCGGAGGGCGATTTCTTCTGGTAAACTTTGGGCGCAATGTGTTGGCGAAGTATGTCGGCAAACTATACCAACCTGATGCCACGGATGAAGGCTCCGTGTTCAAGATCAACATGCTCCTGCGGCAATTGCCAAAATTAAAGGCGAAGAGATATCCATCGGGCGAGGCGTGGCGCGGAACGTTTCATAGCGACGAAGGCTATGAGCAAATGAATCTTAGCTATGATCAAGCATGCGGCGGGCGGCTGCCGGACAAAACGCCGTGCGAAGTCTATTGCCATACACTAACCGACGACAGCATTCTCGCGCCGGAGCTGCGAGACAAAGGTTTTCATACCATGACATTGTTTGGGCTCGACGCGCCGTGGAGTTTGTTCGCGCGCGACAATAAAACGATGCGAAAACTCGCGGAAAAGAAATTCATCGAGAGCATCAATCAATGGCTGGACGAACCTTTGGAAGATTGTCTCGCTGTGGCGCGCGACGGCAGCCTTTGCATCGAAAGCAAAAGTCCTGTTGATATTGAGGATGCGCTGGGGATGTATCACGGAAACATCTTTCAGGATGCGCCAACATGGCCGTTTGCCGAGCGAAGAGAACTAGCCGGCAGATGGGGCGTGGAGACCGAATACGAGAATGTGTTTCTGTGCGGCTCGAGTGCGCTGCGCGGCGGCGCGGTCAGCGGTATTCCTGGGCACAATGCCGCGATGAAAGTGCTGGAGCTGATTCGGAAAACGCCCAACGCTCAACAGGCAACGTCCAATGCCGAAGTCAGAACCTAATCCAGCTGACGTTGCATCAATTGATGCGATTATCACCGCCTCGTACGATTCGATCTCGGGCCCGCCGGGCGAACGAGACTGGAGTCGAGTGCGCTCGTTGTTCATTCCAGGCGCGCGCTTAATTCCGACAACGGCACGCGCCGGAGACGCCAGGCTCGGCGGCGAGATTGCACCGCATATTCTCGACGTTGAAGCCTTCATTGCGCGTTCCGCTCCATACCTCGAGCAAGACGGATTTTTCGAGAAGGAGATTGCGCGACGCATCGAACAATTTGGGCAGATCGCTCACGTTTGGAGCACCTACGAATCGCGCCACAAAGCCGATGATCCCGAACCGTTCATGCGCGGCATTAACAGCATCCAGTTATTTTACGACGGCAGTCGCTGGTGGATCGTGACTGTCTATTGGCAGCACGAAAGTGCGGAGCATCCGATCCCGGAGAAATATCTTTAAGCAAGCAATCGTCTAGGATCCATTGAGACCGGATTTCTCAGATCAACAGCTATGGGCGGCGAACGCACTCACTTGTTTCGCGAATGTGTCGTGAGCGATGGTACCGGACTCGGGCGAATAACGCAGCGTGATGTAAGTATTCGAGATCTCTCGAATGCGCTTGGATTCGTTAGGTAACAATTGGGCTGCCCGGCTTGAGAAGTCTGATGGACCGTCCCATGGATCGCGCCGCACGCCAAGCCGCGTGAGCTTGCGACAAAAACGCTCATACAACCCTTTAACTCGGTCGGTGCGCGAGCGGGTCCGTAGTTGCATCCAGCAGGCATAAAATATGAGAAGCGCGGTGACGACGATGAGGATTTCGGCGATCGTGAAGAACGGCCCGCTGCTGGCGATTCCGGCGGCGCCCAGCAATGCTTCCTGCACGTCGGCATCGAAACCAAGGACGCGAGTGTCCCATTGATAGTTGAGCGTCTCCCAGGCAAGCCGAATGTTGGTAAATATTGCCAACCGCGTCAGCTGTGTGACGAACGCGCTCCGGCGAGTTTCCATTTCACCGGAAGCGATGCGTCTGTCTAAAAACGAGTTGAGATCGAGACTCGCACGTCCGGGTGCCACTATGCTGGTTGGATCCACTCGGGTCCATCCACTGTCCGGGAGCCAGACCTCGCACCAGGCATGGGTATCTGCCTGTCGCACCAGAAAGAACCGACCCAGGTCGTTGTACTCGCCGCCTAGATAACCGGCGACGACACGCGCGGGAATGCCGGCCAGTCGCATTAGGGTGGCGAAACTGGCGGCGTAGTGCTCGCAAAAACCAACTCGCCGCTGAAAGAGAAATTGGTCCAGATCGTTCTTCTTGTATTCGCCTGGTGACAGCGAATAGCGAAAGCCGTGCGTCCGGAAAAATTGGAGTGCGTTATTTACTATGACGTGCGGATCGGAATTTTGGGCGGTCCAGGATTCCGCTAATTCACGCACTGCCGGACTGATCGAGTTCGGCAGCTCGAGCGCTGCCTTACGTTCACGCGGCTGGAGTTCCTTCCCTGTGCTTTCGAGAGATGAGACGATCTCATACCGACGCGGTTTTCGAATCGGCTGAACGCTCCAGAGATAATTACCGTTTGCAAGCGTTGCACCAGGAGCGGCTTCAAACGGTCGGTCCAGCGCGAACATCCAGTGAGCACCATGCGGCGCGAGCGCAATTCGTTGTCGAATCGCCTTGCCGCCCCGGGATTGAATTGGTAGGGCGCGAGCAAATTCTGTTCGCCGTGCCGAGGACGCGCCAACGCTGGAGGAGTGAGCCAATGAAGCAGGAGTGTACGGAGCTCGCCATTCCATCCCTTCACAACGCCACATCACTACCCCGCGCCAATACATGGGGCCAGGTGGTCGAGTCTTGCTGTCAGGAAACTCCGCGCGGAAAGCGATGTCCGAAGAACTGGCAAGAGATGCGATGCTGCCTGGAGAAAGTCGATCGGAAAAACCGGAAGCGGCCGAAAGGGCATCACGAAAATCAAAACGAAAGCCGGTACTTATTCTGGGACACAAGAAGAACAATAAGACCACAAGCGGGAATGCCTGAGCCAGGAGTTTGCACGCCGCACCCAGTGGCGGCCAGAAAGCGCCTGGTGACGATCCTCGATGAAACTGGACCAACGCCGCAATTTGTAATGTGAATGCGACGAGGAGACAAAGCGCGATTGCAAAGTCCTGGGAAAGGAAAAACCCGCAAAGACAAAGCACCCACCCCATCGTCACTATGACTTGGAACTCGCGCGACGTGTGCGCTTCCAGAATCTTGAGCGACATTAGAACGACGAGGAGAGATACGCCAGGTTCAACGCCCTTTAGGGATCCGTAACTGAAGAAGATCACGACGAGCGCCATTGCAGCGAGAATCAGTTTCAAAGGTGCCAAGCGAAGCCGATATCCTTTTGGCTCCATCCAAAATTTTATCGCAAGTGTGGCCAGAAAAAAGCACGGGATCCAGGTTGCGAGAGACGCGAACATCGGAGGCAATGTGAAGAGCAATGCGGCCGCCAGCCAGAGCAGCGGCCGCCGTGGAATACTCCTATCCCTTTGACTCCAGCTCCTGCTCTTACCCTTACTCATGCTCTTCCTCATCAGACTGTATTGACTGGAATAAACTCAGTGCCCGCAAGCACTGGTGAAAATGCGATTGCCCAACAGTAGCCGGAATCTCAGCCCCTGGCAGACGAAGACCGTACGGGCGTCTCGCGCGCTCGGCCTGGATCACCCAAAGCGCGAGTTGCGACAGACTCTTTTCCACATCGGAAAAATCGAGAGCGGAAAAGTCGAGATACACTGCGCCCTCTGCCTCAGCAGCAAATTGCTTTGTCATTAGCGGCTGTCCGCGCGCCACAGCTTTCCAATCGATATGACGTTGCGACTCGCCGGGCACGTAGGCACGGACTCCCGCAAAATCATCGCCTTCTCCGAAGTCAGCTTGTGGCCGGACATCAGCCGAGCGCGCACGACTCGACGGGAGCTGAAGATCTCCCGCGGGTTTCGGATACACCAGATAGGTTTGAGAGACCGCAAATTTCTTCAGAAAGCGAATAAAACCGAGCGGGTAAGCACTCGTTAGGCATAAGGCCCCTATCCTATGTTCGCCCCGCTGACCTCCAGGAAATTGAAGCGTTACGCGAGCGGCTTTGCCGGATGGAATGTAATCGACGCGTTTACGCTCTCTGCCGGAGCTTGACAGAGCCAGGTCGATTCCATGACGTGTGGCGCGGGACTCGTTCATGACCTCGACCGGTAGCGAAACCTCCTCGCCTGCAAACGCCGGCTTCGCGGATTGGAGCGCTATCGTCACACCTGCGAGATTCGTTAGGGTATGCGGAATTGAAACTAGAAACACCGCCATTAGTGTGAACAAGAGCAGGTAAACTGCCGGACTATTTTGACTTGATGCCGCGTACCACATCGCCGCCAAAACAAACAGAAGGCCGGCAAAACTTATGGTCGGATAGACGAATTTTCTTTCTTTCACGGAACCGGCACGCTGTGCAGCAGATTATCGGCGAGAGCGCGTCCACTTTGTCCCGGCTGCTCGATGTCGTGCCCCAGCCGATGCGCCATGACTGCGACTCCCACCGCTTGAATATCTTCGGGAAGCACCATGTCACGTCCATTCATCAGCGCCCACGCCTGCGATGCATGCAGCAAAGCCAGGCCTGCACGCGGTGATAAGCCCGTACTGTGACGTTGCCGCGACGCGTCGAGCAAATCCTGCAGGTAATCGAGCAGGGCGGCCGAAGCGTGCACCTTTCGTACGTTATCTTGAATTTCGAGCAATGTTCGTGGACTAAACACCGGCTTCAATTCTTTAAGCATTTCTCGGCGATCCATGCCTAGAAGCATTGCGCGCTCGCTGGCGCGATCTGGCACGCCTAGTTCGATCCGCATCAGAAAACGGTCAAGCTGAGATTCAGGCAGCGGAAAAGTGCCGACTTGATGTTGCGGATTCTGTGTTGCGATCACAAAAAACGGCTCGGGCAACTCATACGTAACACCGTCGATTGAGATATGGTGTTCCTCCATCGATTCCAGCAGCGCGCTTTGCGTTTTGGCAGTCGCGCGATTTACTTCGTCGATCAGTACGACCTGAGAAAAGAGCGGGCCGCGGTGAAACACGAAGTGTTGCTTGATCTGATCGAAGATGGAATTGCCGAGAATATCGGCTGGGAGCAGGTCACTCGTAAATTGGATACGCTGAAAGGCAAGCGCGAGCGAGCGGGCCAACGTCTGACAGAGCGTTGTCTTACCCACGCCTGGGATGTCTTCAATCAACAGATGGCCGCGAGCGAGCAGACACGCGACTGCGAGCTTTACCGCCTGATTCTTTCCTACGATAATTTCACAAATCTGCTTTGTGAATGCGTCAACATGGTCCGTCACTCCGGAATGATCTGCGGTAACGATGTGGATAGCAAACGGGATATGTAGAAAGTGCTTTCTACTTACTCGTTCTCTTGCTCCTGCTGATGTTCATGGTCCAACGCTGGATCTGATAAGTTGTGTTTCTCGGTTCGCTTAGATTTTCCCGCTCGTTTTCGTGGCGTCGTGACGTTCCGCGGACCCGGCCTGTCCGCCGTAGCCTCGGCGGAGGCGGGCGGCTCTGCCCGCGAAGCATTTCGGAGTCGCGACCTACCAGGATTAGATTGCGACGGAACAGGAGACGGATGTGCATCACGGTAGCATTTCGTAGCCAGACCGAGCGCAAATGCCGCAAGAACAAAGACCGCTACCCGTTGTTCCGTGGGAGTGAGGCGGAACCTCTGCCTCACTTGATCGAATTTGAAGCGCCAGCCTTCTTTCAATTCTCAGTTTGTTCCCTGTGCCGCGGCCGAACCACAACGGAGCGGTAATGTCTCCTGATATTGGAATCATAGAAGCGCGCTTTTGACTCTGCCGACATCAGATCGCGATACACCGCAGCCGGCACATCGACGTAACGATAAACAGCGCCGTTTACGAATTCGATTTCGAGAATGTGACGGCGTTTGCTGTAGCCAACGGCTGCAATGGCGGTTGATTCAACATGCTGTCGCGGAATGTGCGAAATGATCGGGGATGGATTGCGGGAGTCTGATGACTCGGCGTAGGCGGCTGAAGTCGCGACACTTAATATCGCAAGACAAACAATCAACCAAATCCATAACATGGTAGCAATCTAACCACGAATGAACACGAATAGACACAAATGAATACAAGCGGTTTCGAAAGGGAAATTGCTTGCTTTCTTTTTATGCCAGACGCCCTGAATCCTCGTCCTCTCCCCAGGGAGAAGGGATTGCCTCTCCCTGCCAGGGAAAGATCAGGTGAAGGTCGATTGACCTATGAAACTACTTGTGTAGTGCGAGGAGTGCCGCCTGCCACTAGAAGGGGATCGTGTTACTAATTCGTGTCCATTTGTTTCACCTGTTGCGCCGTAGTCTCGGCGAAGGCGGATTCGTGGTTGCCCTACCAATTATTGTCCCAGCGGCGTCGAGACATCCGCGCCTGGCGGCAGGTTGAACTCGAAAGTGGACGCAGGTATTTGCGCGCGTGTCTGATTTGAATATGTGGTCACGATCCGATCGCTATTTGGCAGTAACATATCGGTACGTTCGACCCGCAATTTGTCATTGATTCGCAGATTAAGCTTTTGAAACACTCGCTTCATTGAAGTAGTGCGCGGCGTCAGTTCCAGTTCATACCTCGCCTCGGGCGCCTCGGTTCGAGTTGCAGCAATGTGGAAAGTGTTCTCGATGTTTTCCAGATTTAACGCGGAATTGATGGCTGCAATGGTCGCATCAAGCGGCGACCGTTTCCCCAGGGGATAATGTTCCGCCGACTTAAAATTTGGATAGTAAATCCAGAGTTGACGCCCGTCACTGACCGTCAGGCTAGGCGAATTGCCTTTTACTTCGCGCCGGAATTTGTTCGGCGGATGGAACCAAACTTTCCCTGAGCTCACGATCGGTTTCTTCATGAGTCGTATGACCCTTTCCTCCTGAAAATCAGCCTGCGTACTCCGGTTCTCCCGAATTCGGGCAAGAAGATTTTTGAGATCAGCCTCAGAAAGTGTGCCGCTGTTCGCGATGTTTGTCAGTGATAGGAAGACAAGTGTCGCAGATAACACCTTGCGCATGCGGTGATCTTATCCGCCTTCATGGAGTACTCAAAGCGTGGCGTCAGCGGATCCTTGAATTGGTCGCTAGCTCATAGCTGTAGGTAGGCCTAACGGCGCTCTTAACAAGCGACGCCGCCTGTTTCATCCCGGACGGGACTTGAGGTTTAGGGTCATCGATAGCCCAGCGTTGAAACACCGGGCTATCATCGATTCGTCCCTCACGGGACTCTGCGTCCTTGCAATCTTAGTCCTCCGTAATTATACCAAAGAGACCGTGTTCTTCATCGGCGATTCCAGCGGTGAAAAAGACTCCGCCATCGAGGGGGAGCATATCCCACAAGCCGTCGAATTGGAGCGGCGTTCCATCGGCGCGCATCAGCGTCTCGATGAAAGCGCCCGTGTTCGGATCGTAAACGTTGATGAGGCCGTCACCGAAATTGCCGACCCAGAGCTCGTCTTCCACAAGAGCAAGTCCCCACGGGGCATTGAGGTTGCCGTTGGACACCAGGCGCCTGAGGAAGTTGCCGCTGGTATCGAACACATTAACGAAGCCAAACCCGGGACCCGGAACATCGTCGTGTTTGGCGTGATCCTGCTTGGCGTAAGTTACGAAAATTTCGCCATTGAAATTACGGATACCGAACGGCGCGTAGCCTGCAGGAAGATTTGGATCATTGAAGCCACCAGGATTAACTTGGTGAAAACTCTCATCGTAGGTTTCAACGTGCCCCGTATGAAAGTCCGATACATATAGGAAATTGTGACCATTGGCGACGCCCAGCGTTGCGCTTTTATAAACGGCGCTGTTAACACCACGATTCGTGCCATTATCAACGGCGATAATGGCGTTCGTCAGGTCCAGCGTCGGGTTCCAGCCTGAAATGGAACCATCTTCACTGACAAAAATGAAAAAGGCGGGCGCCGAGTTTCCATTTTTTGTTACTTGGAAAAACGGGGTGCCGTTAAACACGACTCCGGTAGGATTTCCTGTTCCTCTGTTTCGCGCGGCCGTCGGAATGGTTACGACCAGCGAAACCGCAGTGCCATCCTGGTGGTAAAGGGTTGAAACACCCGTGCCGTTATCGCTGACCCAAATCGTGCCGCTTGGCGAGGCCGCCATGCCCCACGGATTGACAAGGTTTGGATCGACATGCTGCGCCACACCGGCGATGTCAGATTGGAAGTTTGTCCACGAATACGTGTCCGCGCGCGCAGACGTGGCCGTCAGAATTGCCACTGCGAATGTGAGCAGGGCAACTTTTATGTAAGCATAAGTTGTTTTCATAGGTTTGATGATTGTTTTCTGTAGGGAGAATCGCAGCGATTAAAGCCGGGCGACGTATTGGAAAAGTAACGCCGTTGTTACTTTTCAAATTCTCGGCAGGCGAGACGCCCGCCGTCCAAGTCAGGCCCGCCGCAGCGAGTCCGTCCGACGGTGACTGGAAGCCTGGCTTCCGGCTATCGGATGGTATAACCGACGTGGCGCACGGTGTGAATCAGCGGAGGATCGCCGATTTTCTTTCGCAGCCGGCCGATGAAAACTTCGACCAGCTTCGTGTCGTATTCGTGCGCGTGTTCCCAAACACGTTCGCACAGCTCCGTGCGCGTGAAGACACGGCCAGGCTCACGCATCAGCACCTTCAGCAACATCTGCTCCCGTGGCGAGAGCTCGATTCGTTCCGTGCCGCGGTAAACATCGTGAGTGGCCAGGTCGAACGTGAGATCGCCGACATGCAAGGACATTGCGGGTTCCTCCGGATAACGCCGCCCGAGTGCGCGCACCCGGGCAACCAACTCCTGCATGGCAAATGGCTTGGGCAAATAATCATCTGCCCCGAGCTGCAATCCAGTTACCCGATCCTCGACTGCGCCGCGCGCGGTCAGCAGCAGCACACGGCTGGTAAGATGTTGCGCACGCAGACGACGCAACACCTCGAAGCCATCGATTCGAGGCAGGCGGATATCGAGCACGATCAGGTCGAAAGGCGTCTTTCTCGCTCTATCCAAAGCGGCTTCGCCATCGTGAACTGCCATCGGATCATGGCCGGCCTCGGTCAACGCCGAAGCGATTTGCCGCGCCACGGGGATTTCATCTTCAACAATCAGGATGCGCATGGGATTCTTGGAGGAGATACGACGATTAGAAACGGACGGTGAATTGTGCAGCCAGCAGATGGTTGTCATCGCCGGAACCGGTCGTCTCATGCTGGAAACCATACTGCAACTTTAGCTGCATGCGTGATGTGAAGCGATAAGCTGCTGCGATGTCGATTCTACCGAGATCTTGACTCCAACGAACGTTATGCCCGTAGCCATCACTGATCGTGCCGAAGAGTTGTTGGTTCCAGCGCAGCGCGCCGAAGACCTGCGGCGTAAATTTGTATTTCGCTTCGACATAATAAGCAAACGTGTCTGCGTTTCCCACTTGCGGTACTTGAAAGCGCGCTTCATAAAACTCAGCCCACACTTGTAGATGACGCCAGGCAAAGCTAGCATCCTGCCCAAGGACAAATTCTCGATAATCATCGATATCGCGCCCAGGTGGCAGCGTCGGTTCGGCCTCGCGTCGAAAGTATGAGCCCTCGCTCGCTGACAGGCCAAAATTCCACGCCTCGTTAGGCCGGAAACCCGCCCGCGCACTGAAAGTCGGGTCTTCGAAACCATTCTCTGTAATATTCCAAGATTCGGGACGCGACGAGAGGGACGCATTCTTCATTTCGACGGCGTAATCAAATCGGCCCAGCCGGCCGGAGACAGAAATGCCACTCGCGTAACTTGGTCCCCAGATCACCGGATTGAACGCGTACTTTTCGTAGTAGTACGGCCCGTAGATGAAATTCAGTGGTGAAACCGGAGCGGATTTGTCCTGAATTGGCGTGACGTTTTCATAAATTAGCGGCGCGTTGATGAATGGATTCTCCCAGGAGAGATGCCGCGGAACCCAATTGCCAACGACCGTGGCGAATTTGCCGATTTGCACTGTCAAGCGACCGTCGTCCCATGGAGTGACGCGCAACGCATATTCGTCGAGGCGGACTTGAGCGCCGTGATCGCTCGGATCGAACCCGCGATCCAGCCGGGACTGGGCAAAGAAGTAAATCTGCGATCCTATTTGCGTGTCGAGAAAGAGGGTCAAACGCGGGTTGAAAAGAGTGTCGATGTTGCTGTTGATGAGGCCGGGCGCGGGCTGTTCGAAGTGATAAAATTCCAAATCAAGCGTGCCGCTCAGTCGCGCGCGCAGATTATCTTGAAATGCAGAGAGCGTGAGTGCGCTGTCTAGCCGATCGAGAAAATCGTCAACATCGAAAGCGCAGGCTGTGCAGGCAAAAACGCATAGGCTGAGAGCGCGCAACTTCATGCAACTGCATTAACACCGTCTGCAGCCGAAAAGCGCACTTCAAACTCGGTCCAATCATTTTCGGAGCGAACCAGACGCAAATCGCCGCCGTGCAGCCGCGCCAGTTCGCGCGCCAAATTCAAACCGATTCCGTGACCTGATGCAGCTGAGGGAGTGGAGTCATGGTGAAACCGCTCGAAGATATTTTCGCCGCGTGGAATGGTGCGGCCGGTATTCCCGATAGTCAGCACAATGTCCCTGGCATTGCTGTGTGCGCTGACTCGGATTCGCCCGCTGGGGCGATTGTACTTTCGTGCGTTCTCCAGAAGATTTTGCACAATGAGCGAGGTGTACCGTTTTTCTCCGACCACAAATAAGCCGGCAGGAAATTCCTTCTCGATTTTCACATCGGGCGAATCAGGAAGCGCGCTAAGATCATCAAGCCACTCATCGACGAGCTGACTAAGATTCACCGGTGTGGATGCGATTTGAAGATGGCCAGCATCCATTCGCGACAAAAGAAGCAAATCGTCGATGACTCCAGTCAAACGATGCGTCTGATGGAGCAGGACCGATAGCTGCTCATAAACGTCCGGCTTAAATCCTTCACGCACCAACAATGTTTCCAGACCGACACGAAGAACCGTGACCGGGCTCTTCAACTGATGGGAAGCGTCGGCAGAATATCGTGTGGATCTTTCCAACTCCTCAGCCGTCGAAGCAAGAGCGACTTCGGCGCGTTTTCGTTGTGCTCGATTTTCCTCTGAATCCAGCGCCAGTTTCTTCACCGGTGCCGAGAGCCTGAGCGCGACCAGGTGGCTTGCCACGAAACCGCCTAACAAAAGCAACGCGCCCGCGCCACCAATTTGCCAACGGAGGCGATGCAGCTGTGCCATTGAATAGGCGAGAGGATAAACACAAATTTCGTAAGCAGGCGGAAAGAGCGAAGCCGGATTGAGGCGCTTATAAAACAAGAGGTGCGGCGCACCATCCACGTCGACGCGAAAGTTGTCTTGCGCGCGATCAGAATTCGCGACTGCATTTGCTATTTTTTCACGTAAAGACGCCTGCGCGGATTTCGGAAGCGACGGCAAATGCAATTGGCCATTCGCCCAGATGCCGCTTTTGATTCCGGTTCCGGTGTGCTTGTCTCCAAGCTCAAGCGGTTTAAACCCGATGACGAGTGCGGAAATAACGTCACCCGTGTAACTCGAAAAGATCGGCACGGCTATCACCTCATCGACAGCTCCGCCGGACTTAGCATTTTCCTGGATGTAGCCAATTTGCTGGGTCTCGGGCAGTTTGTTCAAGGCCAGTTGCGCTTCCTCTTCCGGATCCGGCTCTCCCACGTCGTACGGATTCAGCGGCTTTATTACCGCGCCCGTGCTATCGAGAAAGCGATAAAATCTCGCATGGAGCGATTGTGCTGCCTGCTCTGGCGGCGGTTCCTCGCCTTCCATTAAATCGCGCAACTCATCCTTGGCGCTCGGATATAATAAATCGATTGCGTTGTCCTCCATGGCTGCGTGGATCCGCGGCTTGGCTGCAAGCGCGTTGCAGCGATCCGCCAACGTCGCGTGGCGCAATTCCTCGAGTTTGTGCAAAGAAGAAAGTTCAGTCTGAAAATTCTGCTGCAAATCTCGTTCCGCATCGGCCGTGATCTTGCGCTGCGCTAGGTAAAGCCCGAGAGCGGTCAGCGTTGCTACGATGACCATCATGGCGGTGAACAACTGAACTCGAAAACTCACTACGCCTTTGTCTCTCGCTGGAACAGCGGAGCTCATGGGAAGTCAACGTGCAGCGTTTGGCCGCTCTTTAACTGCACTGGTTTTTCTCGCGTGGTCCTGCTGTCGATCCACGCCTTGAGTGTGTAGTGGCCCGCAGGAAGTCCGTCCAATCGAAATCGCCCATTCTCGTCTGTCATCACAAAGTACGGAGTATTCAAAACGAGAATCAATCCACGCATGTGTTCGTGAATGTCGCACCGCAAGGTGACTAAACCCGCCTTATCGAAGACTTCTGTCGGAATCGGTCGCTCATCCGGACGATAACGGCCAAGGTCGAACCGTTTGGCAGGCGAGTAGGAAAAAATGTTGTGATAAGTGTCGTCTAGGTTCGGGAATTCAACTTTGGTCCCCATCTGTATCGGCAGGAGCGCTGGAATGAACGTCAAATCTTTTTGCGCCACCTCTTTCGTCGGCAGCGAAGTTGGTTTCGGGAAAGAGCCATCGAGATAAACTACCGCCAGTGGCGGCTGGGTGGAAAGAACGCCGGCGTGAGTAACAATCTCATAGCGTTTCGCCTGAACTGGTGCTGAATGCGATTTCGGAAGTTCCACGCGTCCTTCTACGGCTGTGCTCGCCAGAAGCGCAACGGGAAGGCCTGAAAAAATCGTGTTAAGCCAAAGCAACCCGCGCAAGCGCATTTCCTTCCCAGTTTAGCAGGCGTTTCATCGGACGAAAGTGTTTGCGGCGGAGCACAGCCATCTTGGCTGTGGGGCTAGCGGGCATCTTGCCTGCTGAATCGCGGGAGCACAGTTGGACTCAGCCGGTTTTTCAGAATAAAGCTCGATGACTTATGACTCCTTAAAGCTTCCTATCAACACGCGCACACTCATCCTGTTGGCTTTTTCGGTTCAGTCGCTGCCATCGCTGGTAGAGTGAAGAAAATCGTCGCGATCAGGCTCCAGAGAATCCCGATGGCGCACGCGATGCCGAGGCTGGTAAGCGCTGGGTTTCGCGCAAGAGCGAGCGAACCAAAGCCGCTCACTGCAGTTAGACCCGCGAGCACGACCGGCTTCACCACGCCGGCAACGTCATGCTCGATTTCACGTGTCCTTTGCCAGACCAGCACAACGTATATTCCGTAATCCACGCCTATTGCCAGTACAAGACGGAACGAGAGCACGTTGAGCAGATTCAAATCGATGTGCAGCAGCTTCATCGAAGCAATCATTGCTCCGATCCCGAATGCGAGTGTGATGACTTGGATCAACCACAAACGTAGGTCGCGATACAAGAGGGCTAGCAACGATACGTCGAAGATCGCCATCAATGCGCTGATGATGAGAAGTTGATGATGGGACCAGGGCAGAAGATCGGCGAGCGCATAACTCCAGCCTGAAAGAAGCATCGGCACGCCAGGCAGTGGCAGATCGCGTCCTAGCTCTTCGCTTTGTGCGTGACTCGAGATCGGTCCGTTGGTCGTAACAAATCCGGTTGTCAGCAACGGATCTTGCCCGAAGTAGCGATCGATCAAAAACCACCAGCTCGATGATTTCGGCAATTGAATTCGCCAGTCTGGCAAAGGCGCGTTTGAATCGATAAGATGCTGTAAGTCGTCAAGCAACGTGAATGCCGGCGCGAACGAATCGCGGCTGAATCCTTCGGCATCCAGTGTTTGCTCCAGTGTCTCACGCGCCGCTGGAAAATTGATCGCGCTTAATTGCTGTCGATTTGTTTGCATCCAAGCTGGTGAAAGACAAAGCGCCGCTGGAGTGGAGAAGCCTTTGATTTTCCCCGCTGCCTGGAGCTCCCGCCAATGGGCAGCAATTTTTTGCCAGCGATCATGTAATCCCTGCGGATTCGCTGCGTGTACGATTGCTAGCACCGGCTCCCAGCGCATCGGCATTTTGTGCATGATTGCCTCAAGGGCGCGACCTGCCCGAATGTTCTTTGGTTCCAGTGAACGCGTGCTGGCTTCGAAGCGAAGCGGAGGCCTTGGCGAAAAACCAAATGCGGTCAGCAATAACAAAAGCGCACTGGAGAAAATCAGCATGGGTGCGGGCCGGCGCACAGTCCATCGCACATACTTTCTTACCATCGCGAAAAGCCAATCGTGACGTAACGGTGCCTGCCGCTCGCGAACGAACAGAAACAAAATCGAGCACATAAACAGGCCGGCGAGGAAAATACCAATTGCGATAAGTACTCCGAGTTGAGCGAAGC
This sequence comes from Verrucomicrobiota bacterium, assembly GCA_003218345.1. Taxonomy (GTDB): domain Bacteria; phylum Verrucomicrobiota; class Verrucomicrobiia; order Chthoniobacterales; family UBA10450; genus Udaeobacter. The sequence goes on from QHNF01000056.1 coordinate 15,774, forward strand.
TCATCGAGCCGCTCAGTATCAGAGCCAGAAATCCGGCCGCAGTCGTGAGCGCGCCGAAAAAAACTGCGAGTCCAAGTTTTGCAATCGACGTAGCGATAGCCTGACGATGTGACTCTCCATCGGCGCGTGCCTGGTGATAGCGCCCCAGCGTAAGAATCGCAAAATCGACGCCCAGACCAACGAGAATTGCGCAGAAGCCCACGCTCACCATGCTGAGTCGGCCAAAAATGAGTTGGCCAAACGTAAGCGCCACTAAACAGGAAAGGAGAAGCGAAAATCCCATTCCCAGTAATGGCAACCATCGACCGAAACCGATAAAGAAGATGCCGCCCACCAGTACGACTGAGCCAAGCAATGTAACAACAACATCGTAGCGCATGGTGAGTGAAATTTCCGCTACGTATGCCGAACGGCCCGTCACAAGTATTTCCAGGCGGCCGCCGTTCCATCCCTCTTGCGCAGTCGCACGGAACGCATTTACCTGGCGCATCAAGTGCTGGCAATCGAACGCGCTTATTGAAGCCTGATTCGTCACCGCGAGAAGGAGTCGCATTGTTCGATCGGGTGAAGTAAGCGGTTGTTCTTGTTCGATCGCGGTGCCTTCGGCAAAAGGCTTGAGCGCCGGCGCAATCAGACCGAGCGGATCAAACGCAAGTTCAAACTCTGGCTTGGGCGAACCAGCTTCAATCTGCTGACGTAACCGATTGAGACGATCGCGAATCTTCTGTGGTTGCAAGATTGATATCGTCTCGGTGAAGGCGGCCGGCTCAAGATTCAGGAGCAACGGCACTGCGATTGATTGGAGATCGCGAATTCCTTCCGGTGTCGCCATCGGCGAACCCGCGAGGACGCGCGTGCACCATGGTTGCTGACTCAATTTTTCAGCGAAGGCTGATGCGAAGTCCTCCAATTTATCGGCATCATTTGGATCGCAGAGAAGCGCGAAGGTTAGCTCCCGGGTTTGTTCAAACTCGCGATCATAAATCTTTAGCCCTTGCACTGAACGGAAGCTGCCAGGCAAAACGTTGAGCACATCAGAATCAAGCTGCAGCGAGATAATGAGAATGCTGATACAGGCCGCAGCGAGCATTGCCACGCCGCACCAAACCAGCGCACGCTTGTGCGTTATGGTTAGGGCGATGAAAGGGCTGATGCGCACGGCGCATGTATATCAGCAGGATCAAACACAGTGCAATCGATGGGAAAGCTAATGGCTTGGAGGATAGCCTTTCAGGCTGTCTCGGCTGACAAGCATCTTGCTTGGTGTATCCCGGCAAGCTCGAACCCCGCCGGCCAAGTCAGGCAGGATGCCTGAGCTCCGGTTTTCGCCTCAGAGTCGAAACAGAAACGTTTCGTCGTTGGCGACGTATCGCAGAATTTTTTGATTTGGTGCGTGAAGAAATTTATCTCGGACACCGAGCCAACCACGCAGTTGTTGCGGCGCTTGATCGATTGGCCCAGACCAGCCGCCGCGCGCGAAAGGTCCTTTGACTTCGGCGAAGGTTGCATCCTGCCTCAAAGCCAGGAGCGTCACACCCGGACCTTTCGAGACCGTCAAGTCAAAATCGCCAGCCTTTGAAAAGCGGACTAGCACATCGCCAATTAGTTCGGTTTTCGCCGTTCGATACATGAGCTGCCCGCTTTTTGTCTGCCAATCGGCTGTCGGCTCTGAAAATTGATGACGTGAGGTGGTTGCACAACTTATTACGCAAAAAGAAGTAATGGCTAGAAACCAACTCAGGTACGGGGCATTGACCTCAATCGCCCCGGCATTTGTCCTCATGATGCCGCGCCAGCTGTTTCGGCTCGGGTTGATGCTTCTTGTTTCTTTGGCAGGAGTGTGAGCCTTGGCACGATGGGATGGTGACGTTGCAACCAAACCAAAAAATAGAAGACCCACATTCGCCACCGGATAGGAAAGCTATTGCCAACATTTCCGCCGAGTACTGCGTTCACTGCTGGCGCAAGCCCAAGCACATTGCGGGGCGACAAAAACACCTCGATGAATTCCGTTGTATACCATGCATTGACAAAGCGCAGATAGATGTCCATCGCGCGATTGACCGCTCGCTCGTAACGCCGGAAAAGCCGTGACGCTTTTTCCGGACGATCGAGAACTTCGTTTAGAACGTCGGCGCATTGCTCGCCGCTGAACACGGCCAGGAAAACGCCACTGCTAAAAATCGGATCGATGAATCCGGCTGCATCGCCTGCGAGCAACCAGCGATCGCCTCGCAGTGTTGCACTGCGATAAGAGAAATCCGCTTCGACATAAACTTCCGATGCGCGCTGTGCATGCGTCATCCGCTGGGCAATGAGTGGCTGTTCGGCCAGCGCGTGCTCGAGAAAATCCTCGGCGCGCAATTTTGATTGGCGGAAGACTTCCTTATCAAGGACCACGCCGATGCTGGTGCGCTCGGCTGTGAGCGGGATTACCCAAAACCAGCGATCGATTCCACGAATTAAAACCGTAAGCGTACCGTCAATCCCTTCAGGTCGCCAAACACCATCATAATGCCCGAAGATCGACAATTTCTGAAGATGATCGTAAGTCTT
>QHNF01000136.1 GCA_003218345.1 Verrucomicrobiota bacterium
GTGAGGAATTGCCCAACATCGATGGGGTACGGCATCATTTGCACCGTTGTCACCAAGCCTTCCGTCGCAATCAAAGCACCAGTGGGCTCCAGTTGCCACGCGGCCAGCCGGTCGCCGACCACCGTGTCGGGCGTGATTTCGAGCGGAGTGATTCCGTCGAGGAATGTTTTCTCCGTTGGTTGGAGGAGCGCGAGATTGGCTTCGTAGTCAATCACCTGGACGCTGGCCGCCGTTTTTTCCCCAGATTCCGCGCGCTCGAGTTCGACGTAATTTTGGTTTGCAACCAAGTCTGCAGTTACCAAGACACGACCTTTGGACAAAACCGCCCCGAGTGCGCGTTTTGAAAATGGCGCTTTCTTTTGCCAGGGCCGAAAATAATCGTAGGACTGCCCGGTTACATTTACACGGACCAGCGCCAGCTGTTTTTGCTTGTTTAATGGGACCGCAATAGCGGATTCCTTTTTCGCGAGCGTCCCGCTGGCTGCGACAAGAACAATCCCGAAAGTGAGAAGAGAATGTTTTAGCATCTTAGATTTTATTCGCCTGCTCCGGCGCCTTTGACGCCGGTTGTTCCTGAAGATTTTGCTCTTTTACCACATTGTAACGCGCCTTGATTCGTTCGCGCGCAGCTTCAATTTTTTTGGGATCAAGGACCAACGGAGGTCCATCGCCAATCATACGAATCACGAAGCGATCTGGCGTCTCGGCTAAGGCGTTCGCCAAGTCATCCAATGTCCGAATCTTCTTGCCGTTTACTTCATCCACAATCCCGCCGCGGTAGGGCGCCAGATAGGTGTTGATCGGGTCTTGCAAGATGTTGGTCAATACAATGACGTCTGGATGCTGGAGATAAAGTTGTTCCAGAATGAAATATTCAAAGAAATGCCGAAGCCGCAGATCGGTCGGCCGATACGCTTCGATCAAATCCAAGTTTAATGGTTGAAAAAGCAGTCCTCCGTAAAGCACATAACGAGGACGCACATCGTAGCTATGGCCTTGAACCAGATAAGGCCACGCTGTCTTTACAAACTCGATCTTCACAGTCATCGGCTGCTTATCGCGCAATATGTTGAGATTAACCGAGTCTCCTTTGAATTTGCGTTCCACCACTTCCTCGAACTGTGCTCGCTCACCTTCCAGTTCGACATTTGCATCACTCGCGATGGGATGACCATCGATAGCGAGAAGAACATCACCTGGCCGAAGAATGTTGGCCGAAGGCCCCGCCTCCACTACTGTCGTTACCAACACGCCGCGGTCGTCATCTTTCAATCCGAGAAACTTTCTTTGCGCGGGGTTTTGCAGTTTCGCATAGCTGATCGCAAGATCGACATATTTGTCGTAATGCCCATTGCTGACATCCTTTAAGAATCGGTTAATCACCGGAGTAGGAATCATGTAGGCTACTCCTTGGGCGACATCGCCGCTGTAACCTTGAAAGGCAACTCCGACCACTTTGGCGTCTTGCATAACCGGGCCACCGCTGTTGCCCGGGTTGATCTGCGCGCTGATCTGGATTGCCAGATGCTGATCGACCGATGAATGCGTGTAGAGCTGAAAATCAACCCGCGACACTATTCCGGTAGTGACTGACATTCTCTCACCGCCAATTGGATAGCCATACGCTGAGACGGTCGATTCCAGCGCAGGAATTCCGCCAAATTTTAGCGGCAACATGTTCTTGAAAAAATCCGGAGCCGGCACGGTGATCAACGCTAGATCGCAATCATTCGCTACGAACTGCACCGTCGCCGGGTATTTGTTAGGGTCGCCGTCGCGCTCCACGGTGATATAGCGGCTGTTGGCGACTACATGCGCGTTTGTTAGAATGCGATTGCCGCTTACAACGAAGCCGGCGCCGATGCCGCGCTCGAGTGTTCCAGCGTTCCATGGTGCCTTATAATCCGGCTCCACCGCTGTGGCTGTGATCCGGACCAGACTTTTTTGAACCGGCCCATTTGGCTTTGGTGGCGCAATAGGAACTGGAACGGGAACTATTCCTTGTGCAGCTGGGCTGGGTCTCGATAGACCCAGCCCTGGCGGAGCCTGCTGCTCTCCGGGAGGAGGCGCCGGCGTGCTTTGCTGCGCGTCCAAAACCGGTCCAAGCAGCAATGCAACCGAAATGGGAATAAGAATACGCTTCATAGGCGGAAAGGGCTGGAAGCTCAAACTGCGTGGTCAAAAATCAACGTTCGGATTTGGATTTGCAAGTGGCCTTTTTCGGACACAACTGACACGATACATGCTTCCTCCGTTCAAATCTGGCGACGAATCCAAACAGTTTGCGGGTTTTATGATAGAGGCGTTTTCGCGTGCAGAGCCCGCCCGATCGGGTCAATCAGCCAAAGCTTTCGGCGGCAATCACCGTATCCTTCATTCTCGAGGATTGACTCAAATTCCTGCTCGATCGAGAATTGATTTCAGCACCTTCTCCGATTCGAAGAATTCGCAAGCAAGATCATAAGCGGCCCGGGAATGTTTCTTGTAATCGGAATTGATTGCTTTCGCGGCATCGACAATTTCTCCCAGGGACCGAAAGGATAAGAGTCCGGCTCTGCCGCCATAGAGTTTCGTAAAGCCGGTTTCCTGAGTTATGACCGGGCGACCGGCCGCAAGATAGCATGCGCTGCGATCACTGAACCAGCCGGTGTTTAGCCGAATGTATTGGTCTTTGGCGACAGTGAACTCACCTTTCGAACGCTGGATGTAATCACGATAAAGCCAGTAATCAACGCTCATTCGTAGCGGACACCCTAGTCGCCAGCCGTTTCGTTCAAATCTTCTGCGCATTTTTATGTCTCCGATGTTTGTCGCGAGCTCAAATGTTTCGCCGGCTTTTCCTGGGGCGGAGATAAACCGCAAAAATTCACGGGACTTGCTCCACAGATATCTTTTTCCGCGCCACGAAATATCTTTCAAGCCGCTCGTGGACCAATTCGCCACAGATGTAAAAACTGCAGCACGCGGAAGAGATCGCTTGGTTTTCCAAAAATCGGTTACCACTGGCTGCCGTGTTGGCAGCCACTTGAATCTGTGTGTCGGAACGGGAAAACTTTTCGTCCCGATATTTTCGCCAAACGTAAAAAGCGCGCGATGCCGTCCCAGGTATTCGATTGTCGATCTTACGCCTTTATCAATCTTGATTTGCTCAACGCCGGGGTCGCTCTCTATGTAAAGGATGCGATCGGAAACAAGCAAGTCGTCATTGAATGCCTGCGCTCCGCAAATGTTCAGGATTGCATCAGCCTCGCGGTAGAGCTGCCGGATCTTTTTTAGCGACAAACCGGAAGTTGGGTTGCCCGGCAAATACCGCGCGCAAAACGCCCAACGATTTTCGAATCCGAATTCGCGCGACAGGCGATCGAGAACCAGCGCGGCGTAAACGAAATCGTCGTTTCCTTCAAATGTTTCGGGATTGTAAGGAAGGCGTGCCGAGTCTTCGATGTAATAGACAGCGTGACGTAGGCGCTGTAGCCCGACAATATAATGAATGTGCTGCCAAATCACGCCCGCGATAGGCATCGAACCCATGAAGCCCATCACGATGATGCGCTTGCGTTTCATGACAAAGAAAACGCCCAACGCCCAACTCCGAAAGGATTCGCGAGCAGGCAGTCCAACGTCCAACATCTAATCTTCTGAATTGAACGTTGCGCGTTGGGCGTTGGGCGGTGGACCTTGATGCCAGTCATTGGGCAAAGGTCTTAACCACTTGCGCTGGGTTCCCGGCGACAATTGTATTTGGTTCAACGCTTTTCGTAACCACAGCCCCTGCGGCAACCACCGAGTTCTCACCGATGGTCACGCCCTTTAAAATGACAGCATTCATACCGATCCAAACATTGTCGCCGATTTTCACCGGAGCGGTTTTTAATTTCGGACGGGGCGGGCGATTTTTGTAATAGGGCGCCAGAGCTTGCGCGTCGATCAAGCGTTGCGCGGGCTCGAGCGGATGAAAATCGGAATCGGCGATACCGACGTTCCACGAAACGAGGCAATACGATCCGATATCGATCTTTTCTTCGGCCATGATGAGTGCGCCATTGAGCAGTGTGAAATCGCCGATCGTGCACTGGCCATTCTCGCCGATAGAAAACGAGCAGCCCGCGTAACACGAGACATGTTTTCCGATAACGACGGCGCGCGGCTTTTTGCTGACCAGCTTGCGAAAAATCTGCGCGCTTTCGCAGTAAAACCCTTCACCGAACTCTACATTTGGCGGGATCGGCCGTGGCCACCAATCGTCCTCAACATGTCGATCTTGCGCGACGTTACTCACGAGGGAAAATGTCCCGATCCGTAGAGCTTCGCGTAAATGCCGCCGCGCGCGATCAGTTCCGAGCCGCGGCCTTGCTCAACGATGCGTCCATGTTTCAGCACGATGATTTGATCGAGGTTATGAATCGTCGCCAAACGATGGGTGGCAATTAAAGTCGTCCTGCCGCGCATCAATTCTTTGATTGTTTCCATGATGGCAGATTCCGTGCTTGGGTCGAGCGCTGAAGTGGGTTCGTCGAGCAACAGGATCGGCGCGTTTTTTAAAAATGCTCGTGCGATTCCAATGCGCTGCCGTTGACCGACACTCAAATGTCCGCCCCGTTCGCCGACGAGACTTGCGTACGCGTTTGGCAATTGCCGAATAAACTCGTCGGCCTGTGCCTGGCGCGCTGCTTCGATAATTTCTTCTTCTGTCGCCTCCGGCCGCCCATAGGCGATATTTTCGCGAACGGTCGTTGAGAAGAGGAGCGTATCCTGCAATACGATCGCGATCTGCGCTCGCAAACTTTTTTTTGTGACCTCGCGGACATCCCGGCCATCAATTGTGATCGATCCTGTCGTAGGGTCATAAAAGCGCGGCACCAAACTGAGCAGTGTGCTCTTGCCAGTCCCGGTGCCGCCTGCAAGCCCGACGATTTGATTTGGTTGAATGCAAAGATCAACGTCGCGCAATACCGGTCGATCTTGCGCATAACCGAAATTTACTGCCTTGAATGCAATAGCGCCTTCGGCGGATGAAATCGCAATCGCATTAGGCGAATCAACTACGTCATCCTGTCGGTCCAAGACTTCGAAGCAGCGTTCCGCGCCCGCGGTAGCGCCTTCCATTGCCCAAGCTGTGTAAGTAAGCGACTCCAGCGGTTGATAAATTGATAAAGCATCAACAGATATGCGCTGAAAACTAGTAAGGAGCCGAGCGTAAGCGTACCAGCGAGAACATGCAGCGTGCCGATGTAGTACATCACTGCTGTGCCGATCACCATCAATGTGCTGATCACAAGAGCGCTGTTCACGTTCGTCAAGGTCAGCCGAAGATTCGCTTGCAAACTTTGGCGGGCTTGCTGCTGGAATTGGCGCACTTCAAATT
>QHNF01000137.1 GCA_003218345.1 Verrucomicrobiota bacterium
GAGGTCGTGGCCCCACAATCCGACGAAAGTATTACCCAGGGATCACGCGACGCTGCGATTGAAGCGGCAACCAGGAAATTGCGCAGCAAGGTCGATCAATTGCAAGCAGCGCTTGAAAAGTCCCGCGGCGATCTCGAAAGCGCACGAAAAGGAAAGAAAGTTGTCGATGCTCATCTGCAGCAAACAAGTTCCAAGCTTGAGAAAGCGCAAAATGAAATCGACAGATCTAGGAAATCAGAACAGCAAACCCACGATCAACTTGCGGAGACCCAGAAAGCGTTAAGAGCGCTCCAGGCATCACACGAAAATGGTAATGGGGAGCAGCAAAAGTTGCGCGCGGAGATTGCCCGTTTGAAAGACGCGGTTGCCGCCGCAGACGAGGCGCGTGTCACAGCGGAGAAGCAAAGGGATGAGGCTAACGAGAAATTCGCCGAAGCAAACAACCAAATCACTACACTGGAGCAGGAGCGCGATGCAGCGCTCGGCGAGTTGAAAGGAGCGAGGGAAGCAGAACAACAGGCGCAGGCATTACTAGCCGAGAATAGTGATTTGAGACAGAAGCTGGCAGATGGTGAGAAAAAGGTCCGCGAGATTGGCGAGCCCAAACCGACCAACGTGGAGCAATTCGATGAGGTGAAACAGCAGGTGGCGCAGCTTCAACAGCAGGTATCCGAGAGTCAGAAAAGAAATCAGTATCTCGTAGCCAGAATTGGCGAGCTTTGGGTGCAACTGGATGAGACAGACGCACAGCTTCAAAACGCGAAGCTGACCGGGAAAAACAGCGAGGAGACTGCCCGACTCACAAGAGAAAACGAACTCCTGCGAAATATTGTTGTACGCGAACGCCAGGAAGAAGCCCGTCGGGACGAAGCAAGAAAGCTGATGCTGGCGGAGCTGGATAAATTTAAAATCAAATCGGATGCGTTGAATAAGCAGATCGCATTTCTCGCGCAGCCGGTTACAACACTAAGCAGTGAAGAGCTCACCTTACTGCGCCAGCCAGTGGTCTCAGTTTCGGACCACAACCCGGGCGTATTGACAGCGAGTTTTATTTTTGCAAAAAAATCGCCAGGAGATTCAGTCGAGATCGCGAGGCCGGACGCAAACGCAGATTCGGCTCATGTGAGTGAAGCGACGTTGAACAACTCCGGCGGGTTCAAAGGGGGCTTGACGAATGAGCCGCAGAGTGGCGCACGCGCTGCCAAGGAGAGTTTTAGCGGGCCAAATACCAAACGGCAGAAAGCGATATCAGAAAGTCCCGATCAATAATCCCAATAGCCTTTACGGCTTTGCAATCTCGGCACGGTTTATCTTCGCAGCGGCAAGTTTCGGTTTGAGGGCGTCAATTCGGAAAAGGCTCCGGCGATAGCGAACGCCCGCTGGATGATTTGATTTCGCAACATGCAACCATTTCTCACTGCTAACTGGCGTTATCTGGCGATGCTGAACTACGTTGTCGATCCGGGTCTGATTAATCCGTTAGTTCCACCCGGTACCGAGATCGACTACGAAAACCATGAAACGTTCCTTAGTGTGGTTGGATTTCTCTTTCTCGATACGCGCCTGCTTGGCTTTCCAATTCCACTGCACCGTGATTTCGAAGAAGTGAATTTGCGCTTTTACGTAAAGAGAAAATCAGCTGACACATGGCGACGCGGTGTGGTTTTCGTCCGGGAGCTTGTTCCTCGCCGAGCGATTGCCTTGGTCGCCCGTGCCTTCTATGGCGAGCGCTATTTCGCTCTACCGATGAAACACCATATAGAGTATGTCGATCCCAGATTAAAGGTAGTGTATTCGTGGCGACGCGGGAAGAAATGGGAATCACTAAAGATGAGCGCCGCCGGCGAGTCGCAATCCATTTCCGCCGATTCGCACGCCGAATTTATCACCGAACATTATTGGGGTTACACCTGGGTGTGCGCGGGCTCCAGTGAATACCGAGTGGAACATCCGCGCTGGAAAATTTGGAACGCGACCGACTTCGAATTCAATGCAGATGTTGCAAGTCTTTATGGCAAACAATTTGCAGAGACGCTAAATCAGCCACCGCGCTCTGCGTTCATCGCCGATGGCTCGCCCATCACGATCGAACGCCGATCACTTCTTCTGTAGCGGCGGTCTATGACCGCCGAGCTCAAGCTCGCGCCAGCAATTGCCTCAGCACAAATGGCAAAATTCCGCCGTGTCGATAGTAATCGATCTCCACGGGCGTATCGATCCGGAGCTTTACAGGCACGGAGCGCTTCTGCCGATCTTTGCCTTCGATCTCGAGCGTTGCCGTTTGTCCGGGTTTCATTGTGTCCGATAATCCGGTGATCGAAAAGATTTCTGAGCCGGAAAGTCCGAGCGACTGCGCAGTGGTTCCATTGAGAAATTGCAGCGGCAGCACGCCCATGCCGACTAGATTCGAGCGATGAATCCGTTCGAAACTCGCTGCGACCACGGCCTTAACGCCAAGCAAACGCGTTCCCTTTGCCGCCCAGTCGCGCGATGAACCCGTGCCGTACTCGTGCCCGGCGAGAATAATCAAGGGTGTGTTTGTCTGCGCATACCTGGTCGCAGCGTCGAAGATCGACATCTCTTCGCCGTTTCCGTTCGCAAAATATTTCGTCACACCTCCTTCGGTTCCGGGCACCATGAAATTTTTTATCCGCACGTTCGCGAATGTGCCGCGGGTCATAACCAGATCGTTGCCGCGCCGGCTGCCGTAGCTGTTAAAATCAGAGTGGGCAATCCCGCGCGAGACTAGATATTGGCCCGCCGGAGACGTTGCCTTGATTGCGCCGGCAGGCGAAATGTGGTCAGTCGTAACCGAGCCGCCAAAAATGCCAAGTGCGCGGGCGCCGCGGATTTCCTCTATATGCCCCGCCTCCATTGAGAAATTTTCGAAAAACGGCGGTTCATGGATGTAATCACTCTTTTCATCCCATTGGTAGATTTCGCCCGTGCTCGATGGAATCTGGTTCCACTTCGGATTTTGATCGGCAAAATCGCGATAAAGTTTACGGAAAATTTCCGGCTTGAGCGCCGTTTGCATTGCACGCCGGATTTCGCTGAGAGTCGGCCAGAGATCGCGCAGAAAAGTTTCCTTTCCCCGCTTATCTACTCCGAGCGGCTCGCGCGAGAGATCGATATGTACTCGGCCGGCTAGCGCAAAAGCGACGACGAGCGGAGGCGACATCAGGAAATTTGCCTTGATATGTTGATGCACGCGGGCTTCGAAGTTGCGGTTGCCCGAAAGCACTGAAGCAGCAACCAGATCGAACTCGTGAATCGCCTTCTCGATGTTTGGGTGCAGCGGCCCGGAGTTGCCGATGCAGGTGGTGCACCCGTAGCCGACCAGATTAAATCCAAGTTGATCAAGATATCTTTGCAGTCCCGTTTTCTCCAGGTAATCCGAGACGACCCGCGAACCCGGCGCGAGTGAAGTTTTCACCGCAGGATCGATGTGCAGACCGCGCTCAACCGCTTTTTTCGCCAGTAAGCCGGCCGCGATCATCACGCTTGGATTACTCGTGTTTGTGCAGCTGGTGATCGCCGCGATAAGGACGCTGCCATGCCCAATGTGAGTACGTCCTTGCGTAAAGACGCCGCTCGATTCGGCTTCAATTTGTTTTCCAAGATCAGGCGTCGGCCGGTTTGCAATCATCTCGATTTTGTTGAGTTCGTCGCCCGGATTGATTCCCTGATCCTCCTTTTTGTCAGTCGAGAACATTTCGCCGTTGCGCGGGGCGGTGCCATTTAATTTCACGAGATGCTTTTGCCGAAGATCCACATTTCGTTTTCCATAGCCGCCATCCTGCACCGGTTTTTCGAGTAGCTCGCGAAATGTTTTCCCAAGCTCCGGCAAGTTGATCAGGTCTTGTGGCCTCTTGGGACCGGCAACGCTCGGCTGCACTTCCGCTAGATCCAAATCGATATCGAGGCTGTAGTCGATTTCCCCTTTTCGCGGCATCCCAAACATGTTTTGCGCCCGAAAATAATTTTCGAACGCAACGCATTGCTCGTCGCTGCGTCCGGTAGCCCGCAAGTAATCCACTGATTCTTGATCAATCGGAAAATATCCCATCGTCGCGCCGTACTCGGGCGACATGTTCCCGATCGTCGCGCGATCGGGCACCGGCAGCGATGCTGCGCCTTCACCATAAAATTCGACGAACTTGCCGACGACTTTTTGCGCGCGCAGCAACTGCGTAATGTGCAGCACGAGATCGGTCGCAGTTACACCTTCGCACAGTTGACCGCTCATGTGAACGCCCACCACTTCAGGCGTCAAAAAGTAAACCGGTTGTCCGAGCATACCGGCTTCCGCTTCTATTCCGCCCACGCCCCAGCCAACCACGCCCAGACCATTGATCATTGTTGTGTGCGAATCAGTGCCGACCAGCGTGTCGGGGTAATAAAGTAGGGCATCCGTCTCGATTGCCCTTGTTTGATTTGCAAGCGGGACGTTCGCGTTACTTTTCAAAACGCCTTTCGCGAGATATTCCAGATTAACTTGGTGAACGATGCCAATCCCCGGCGGGATGAGCTGGAAAGTTTTAAACGCCTGCTGTCCCCACTTGAGAAACTGATAACGCTCGCGGTTCCGTTTGAACTCCATATCCAGGTTAAGTTCCAGCGCTCGTGCCGAACCGAAAAAATCCACCTGCACCGAATGGTCGACCACCAGATCGACAGGCACCAGTGGCTCGATAATTTTCGGGTCGCCACCGAGCCGTTCGACTGCACTCCGCATTGCGGCAAGATCGACAACCAGCGGCACGCCCGTAAAATCTTGTAAAACGATACGCGCGACGATGAAGGGGATCTCTTCGTTTGCAGGCGATTTGGCGTTCCAGTTCGCCAGCGCCTCGACATCTTTGCGCCGGACTTTCTTACCGTCGCAATTTCGCAGCACGGATTCGAGCACGATGCGGATGCTTACCGGCAGCCGCGAAATTTTCCCAATGTCCTGTTCTTCCAGCGCCGGCAGCGAATAGAGGAAACTTTCGCGGCCTTTGCCGGCCTCGAACTTCCGCAGGGTTTTAAATTCGTCATGCATCGCTTATTTGTCGTCCCGAGGTCGCGCAGACGACCGAAGGACCCCACAATGGAAGTCTGAACCACACATGCCACGAAGTGCAATCATTCGAACATTGGCAAGTTCTCTCAGTTCGTTCGGGATGACGACGAGACGGTCGATAATCATTAGTTTCGCTTTGATCTTGTCGAAATTCGGCAGTTGTCTCGCGTCGTCGTTGCTCTCCACATATTGGATCACGCCATTTTTATCGATGATGAACGCGGAGCGCTTCGCCACGCCGGCCATACCGAGGTTCATCTGCGGCAGGAACGAGTCGTACATCACGTCATACGCTTTGGCGACTTCATGTTCGTAGTCGCTGAGGAGCGGCACAGTGATCTTTTCCTTTTGGGTCCACGCTTCCTGCGCAAACGGATTATCTCCGCTAATTCCGTAAACGGTGGCGTTCAGATCGGTGTAAGCGTTCAGGGCTTGACTGATCTCGCACATCTCAGTTGTGCACGTGCCCGTGAACGCCATGGGAAAAAAGGAAAAAAAAGGAGCAGCGTATTATTTTTCCCGAAGTTGTCGCTTAACTTGATTTGCCTGGGTCCATCAGCGGTCTTGGTCGAGAGCGTGAAATGTGGCGCTTTGGTTCCGACGGCTAGTGGCATAAGCAATACTCCGATTTGATTTAATGTGGGGACTTTCAGTATAAGATTGGCATCCACGCGGTCAAAAAGAAGATCGCGAATCGTCCAATCGTCGATTTGGGATTTACGATTCACGATTCACTAATCACGATTCACGCTTCCGAATGGAACTGTTCTGGTGGTTGCTCACAGTCGTGCTGTTTGCCGTCGGTCTCATTGGCACGGTGCTCCCAGTGTTTCCGGGCACAATTATCATTCTGGCTGGCGCGCTTCTTCATCGGGTGATGCTTGGATCGGAGAAGAGCATCGGTTGGTGGACGATCGTGGTCCTTCTGCTGCTGACCCTGGCGACGTATGCACTCGATTTTTTAAGCGGTTACTTCGGCGCGAGATATTTCGGAGCGACCAGATGGGGAATGTTCGGCGCCATTCTCGGCGCGCTCATCGGTATTTTTTTTGGGATCATCGGAGTGTTTTTGGGGCCGGTAATTGGCGCAGTCTTAGGGGAATTCGTTGCCGGAAAAAGAATGATCGACGCTGGCCGTGCAGGCTGGGGAAGTTTGTTGGGAAGTCTCGGCGCAACGATCGGCAAGCTCGTCATCGCGCTCGTGATGATCGCGATTTTCTTCATGACCGTGCCGCCGCCATTCTGAAGATTGTACCGCTGATTACGCGGATTTCAGATGATCCCGGAATTGCTTGCCGCTGTTCCGCATCCGTGTTCATCTGTGTAATCAGTGGTTCTCTTTTCTTCCTGGCTGTTTATGATAAATTAGGCCCGATGGCAGATGATCGCTGGTGAGCCGCTTTGGTTTGCTAGAGGAAAGTCCGAACACCATACGGCAGCATGCCGCGTAAAATACGCGGGCGCCGCGGTTGTAAAACTGCGGTGACGGAAAGTGTCACAGAAAAAGACACCGCCGGTTCTTTGGCAACAGAGATGCAGGCAAGGGTGAAAAGGCGAGGTAAGAGCTCACCGCTTGCGAAGTAATTCGCGAGGCACGAAAAACCCCATGCGGTGCAAGACAAAACAGAGGAAGGGCAGCCGGCCTGCAAAAAATCCTCGGGTATCGTCGCATCACGGCGAATGAAAGTTCGCCGGGCATTCGGAGAAATCCGGGTGAGATAAATGATCATCCGCGTGAGCAATCACGCTGACAGAATTCGGCTTACCGCCATCGAAATATGAAGGGCGCTTTCGGAAACGAAGGCGCCCTTCGCTTTTTGTTTACGGAAGCTATCTTCGATTGATTGGACCGAATCCCTTTGTTGCGCAAGTTGCCTTGGGTACCGCACGCGTCTCGCGTGTTGACGAAGCCGTTTCGGGTTCGCGAACTTTTTCTGTCTGTCGCGGTTACAGGGAAAGTCTGTTTCGGCGAGGACGCCGCAACCAGCACGCGAGACGCGTGCGCTACCGAAGACCGTCGTGATTACGCGCGTAGAAACGCCCTAAGATTTCCTCCGTTTTGTGCCTAGTCGCGGTACTCGTTCAGGCAACGGATGGGCGGAGGCTGGTTTTTTTGCGCAAGAGCGGGAGCACCTTTTCTACGAGCGCGTCGGCTGTGATGCCGTGTTTCTTCCGCAGAATTGGAACAGCGCCATGCTCGATAAATTGATCAGGCCAACCGATGCGGACGACGGGCGTATTGATCAATTGAGAGTGCAGATGTTCCATCACCGCACAGCCAAAACCGTTGTGCAAAACGTGATCTTCGACGGTGCACACGACTTCGACGCTGCGCGCGAAAAATTCGAGCGTGCCGGTGTCCATCGGCTTGATCCAGCGCGGATTGATGAGCGCAACTGAAATTCCTTTCTCTTCGAGCTTCCGCGCGGCTTCTTCGGCAACTTCAAACATGTTGCCCAGGCCGAAGATCGCCAGGTCGCGCCCGTGTTGAACGACTTCCGCCTTACCGATTTCGAGAAGTTTCGGCTCCGGTTTGATTTTTGCGCCCGTCCCTGAGCCTCGCGGATAACGGATGGCGATTGGACCAGAATTGTAGTGCGCCATTGTCCAAAGCATATCGACGAATTCGTCCTCGTTCTTCGGTTGCATGTGCACCCAATTCGGGACGTGTCGCAAGTAACCGATGTCGAACAAGCCATGATGCGTCGGGCCGTCGTCGCCGCTTAATCCGGCGCGGTCCATGCAGAGCTTTACGTTGAGGTTTTGGATCGCGATATCGTGAATCGCCATGTCGTAGGCGCGCTGAAAAAACGTGGAGTAGATGGCGAGGAACGGTTGCAAGCCTTGCGTTGCCAAACCGCACGCGAAAAGGGTGGCGTGCTCTTCTGCGATGCCGACGTCGAAGTAGCGGCCGGGATGCGCCTTGGCGAAATGGGAGAGCCCGGTCCCGCTCGGCATCGCTGCTGTAATGGCCACGAGCTTTTGATTGGTCTCCGCGAATTTCGCGAGTGTTTTACCGATAATTTCCGAATAGGTGGGCGTCGGTGTCGGGGCGGTCTCGCCTGTCTCCAGTTTATATTTGCCGAGGCCGTGGAATTTGTCGGGTTGCTTGAGGGCAGGCGCGTATCCCTTGCCTTTCTGAGTGAGAATGTGCAAGAGGACCGGTTCTTCCTGCGTTTTCAAAAACTCAAAGGTCCGGATCAACAACGGAATATCGTGCCCATCGATCGGTCCGTAGTAGCGCAATCCGAGCTCCTCAAAGATGACGCTCGGCACCAGCAATCCCTTGACGCTTTCCTCGACCTTATGCGCGAATTCAGCGACCGATTTTCCGGCAATCGCCTGCACGAAATGGCGCGCTTTTTCGTGGAGGTGAGCAAAGGTGGGACTGGTTACGATCGTATTTAGATAGCTTGCGATCGCGCCCACGTTTTTTGCGATCGACCACTCGTTGTCGTTGAGCACAACGATGAAGCGCTTGGTATGCGCTTTCACGTTGTTGAGCGCTTCGTAGCTGATTCCACAGGTGAGCGCAGCATCGCCTGCCACCACCACGATATTCTCGTCGCCGCCGCGCAGGTCGCGTCCGACCGCCATCCCGAGACCAGCGGAAAGCGCTGTTCCAGCGTGACCCGCGCCGTAACAATCGTGTTCGCTCTCGGTGCGTAATAGAAAACCATTGAGGCCGCCATACTGCCGCATCGTAGAAAAGCGATCGAGCCGCCCGGTAAACATTTTGTGGACGTAGCCCTGATGACTTACGTCCATGACAAATCGGTCGCGGGGCGTGTCGAACACGCGATGCAAAGCAATCGTCAATTCGACCACGCCGAGATTTGGGCCGAGATGACCTCCGGTTTGAGACAGAACCTTGATCAGCTCATCCCGCACTTCCTGTGCAAGCTGCGGCAGATCTTGTTCGCGCAGCGTCTTGATATCGGCAGGGGAACGGATTCCGTCGAGTAAGCGCGTGGGCGCGCCAGCCATTTGGGTGGGCTCAGAAGAGGTTGATTTCATCATTCGTCTTTTGGGGTTCATCGGGTATGCCCGCTGGCGCGGCCGGCTCTTGCGTTGGCTCGAAATCTTTGACTACGGTTTTGCCCGCGCTATTGCGAGCAATGATTTCGATCTTTTGCTCGGCGTTGGCGAGTCGTTCCTGACAAATTTTTACAAGATTCATTCCTTCTTCGTAGCGCACGATCAGATCTTCCAACGGCAGTTTGCCGGATTCCATCTGCTCGACGATTTTTTCGAGGCGATCCATCGCACCTTCAAAATTAGGCTCTGTCTCGCGCTGCTTCGGTTTGCTGCTCACAGGCAAACCCGAACTTAAGCACAGCGTACCCCTATAGAAAAGGGCGAGTTTGCCGCTTATGACCCTTCGCTTGGGATTCTCGCTAAGGCAGGAAATAAGATTCGCATCGATCGAAAGTGCAGCGAATGTTTTCGCTTTTGATCATCACAAATGCGCGCGTTTCAGTGGCCTTGGCAGGCACGAGCCAACCAGCGAAATCAAATCCAGGCGGCTTCGCCCTCATTTTACGGCATGTGGGACGCCGTGGCGCGTTTCGCGGCAGAAATTCGGGCGAGCGATTTCATGGCGGAAATGATCCGGCGCCGCGACGCGTACGACGGCAGTGTGGGGGTGATGGGAGCGCTCGATTGCGCAACGCTTTATGCGTTGACGCGGTGGCTCCGACCAGCAGTGATCGTCGAGTCCGGGGGATTTATTGGGATGTCTTCAGCCTTTAGCTTAAAAGCACTTACGGATGAGAAACTCGCGACAGCCAGGTTGTATAGCATCGAGTGGAGCGAAGAATGTGAACATGGCGCTTTGATTCCGGATAATTTGCGACCGCAATTCATGCCGCTGCGCGGCAAAGTGGAAGACTTCCTTAAGCGTGATGAACTGCCGTCATCCATGGACATGTTTGTGCACGATAGCTCGCACAGCTACCGGCACATGCTTTGCGCGACGGCGGATTGCTTGTGTCGCATGACGTGCAGATGAACGCCGCGTTCCCGGACTTTGTGACGAAAACATACGCGCATGATAAAAAAACCGGCCGCCGCGATGCGCAGCGCACGTCGCATTACGAATGGGGCCGCTGGGGCTACGTCGGCTTCGCCATCAAAAAGCAGATTGACTAATTAGGGAGTGCTGATTCCAGGAGCGCACCGATATTATTAATGCGTCGACGTATGGCAGGCCTGATCGATTCGATTGCTCGTCACGATGCGCGGCATCGGATGATTTTGGGGGGCGCCGCCGGAGCTGCGGTTTTCTTTTCTTTACGGAACCATGTGCG
>QHNF01000138.1 GCA_003218345.1 Verrucomicrobiota bacterium
GTATTCGTTTTCGCCGCGATTTCGCGCTGGCTCATGCCCCGGAAAAATGCCAGATCGATTGCCTGCTGCTGGGCTGGTGGAAGCCCATTGATTACTTTGCGAATGAGAATGCGCGTATCGCTCAGCACGATTTCCTCTTCTGTGGCGTTATGCACCCAGGCGTCAGGCTGCTGTTCGGTTTCGTTTTGCAGGCGTTCCTCGGCGCGGGCATAAGCTTGCTTTTTGCGCAAACCATCAATCGCCCGTCGCCGGGCCAGTGTAACCATCCAGCCGAGCGGTTTGCCCTTTTGAGCAGAAAAATTTTTCGCCTGGTTCCAAATCTCCATGAAAATCTCTTGTAAAAGATCGTCGGCCTCGGCTTCGTTGTGAATCACCCTCAGAATAAGTGCCTTCAAAATCCCGTTGTATCGATCATAAAGCTGAGAGAGCGCGTCGGCGTCTTCGGCTTGGATTGCTTTCATTAATTCCAAGTCGCTCGGGGCTCCGGGTTCGAGTTGCGGGGCAGCGGAGAACCGTCGTGTTCGCGATTTTGCGATGTGCACGCGCTTCTTTGGCTTGCGGCGCTTGGAAGAAATTAGTTTGGATCGCCCCATGTGTGATCAAGAAATTGCAGGAATCAAAGAGAGGATTAGGCGCGGACTCGCGATCTTGTGTCTTAATATGCGCAGGTCGTTTCGTCCACCGGTTTCGAAGCGCAGCACACGCATTCCCAAAACTGGCAGCTTTTGCATTTCAGCGCTGCGAAATCGGATGATTGCGCGGCGCGCCTTGTACAGCAAAAGTTAGCCGCATGGCACAGGGGCACAATGACACAACTGTCGATCCGCTTTGGTACAAGGACGCGATCATCTACGAGCTGCACGTCAAAACTTTTTGCGACAGTGACGGCGATGGAATGGGCGACTTCCGCGGCCTGATCGAAAAGCTCGATTATCTCCAAGAACTGGGGGTAACCGCCATTTGGCTCTTGCCGTTCTATCCGTCCCCTCTGCGTGACGACGGCTACGACATCGCCGATTATTTTGACGTGAATCCGAACTTCGGCACGCTCGATGATTTCCGCGCGCTTCTAGACGCGGCACACCAGCGCAATCTGCGCATCATCACCGAACTGGTAATCAATCACACGTCCGATCAAAATCCGTGGTTCCAAAAGTCTCGACGCGCAGTAGCTGCAACTGGAATTGGCCATCCTGGCCGCGCAGAGTCGAGATCGCAGGCTGCGGCGGGCGCCAGCGGCTCCGACGACGATCTCGCCTACAAAGATTTCTATGTCTGGAGCGACACACCCGAAAAGTACAAGGATGCGCGAATTATTTTCAAAGATTTCGAAACATCGAACTGGGCTTGGGATCCTGTTGCGAAAGCTTACTACTGGCATCGCTTTTATTCGCATCAGCCGGACCTGAATTTTGATAATCCGGCCGTGCACGATGCGGTCCAGAAGGTCTGCGATTTCTGGCTGGCCCTGGGCGTAGATGGACTTCGCCTCGATGCTGTCCCGTACCTTTACGAACGGGAAGACACCAGCTGCGAGAATCTGCCCGAGACGCATGAATATCTCCGCAAGCTGCGCGCTCATGTCGATGCGAAATTTCCAAATCGCATGCTGCTCTCAGAGGCTAACCAATGGCCGGAGGACGCAGCCGCTTACTTCGGCAAAGGAGACGAATCCCACATGAGTTTTCATTTTCCGCTCATGCCGCGCATGTTCATGGCGTTGCAAATGGAGGACCGCTTTCCGATCATCGACATTCTGGAGCAGACTCCGCCGGTTCCCGAGGCCTGTCAGTGGGCGATGTTTCTGCGCAATCATGACGAGCTTACGCTTGAAATGGTCACCGACGAGGAACGCGATTACATGTATCGAGTTTACGCGACTGATCCGCACGCGCGCATTAATCTTGGCATCCGCAGACGGCTCGCCCCGTTGCTCGCAAACAGCCGGCGCAAAATCGAGTTACTTAACACGCTGCTGTTCTCGATGCCCGGCACGCCCATCATCTATTACGGAGATGAGATCGGCATGGGGGACAATTTTTATCTGGGCGACCGCAACGGCTGCCGCACCCCGATGCAGTGGAGCCCCGACCGGAACGCCGGATTTTCAAGGGCGAATCCTCAGCAGCTTTATCTGCCGGTCACGATCGATCCTGAATATCACTATGAAGCCGTCAACGTGGAGAACCAGCAAAAGAATCTCTCCTCATTGCTGTGGTGGATGCGCCGGGTCATCGCCATGCGAAAAAATTTCAAGGCGTTCTCGCGCAGCTCCCTTGAATTTCTTTACCCGGACAATGCGAAAGTGCTGGCGTTTCTCCGCCGGTGGAAAAGCGAAACCATAGTGGTCGTGGTAAATCTTTCGCGCTTTGCGCAGTCGGCAGAGTTGGATCTCTCGCGCTTTGCCGGGTGCGTTCCGATGGAAGTTTTTAGCCGCAATCTGTTTCGGCCGATCAGAAAATCGCGCTATGTCATCACGCTCGGTCCCCATGCTTATTACTGGTTTGCCCTGCAAGCGCCTACTGACAGTCGTCGAGCCTTGAGGAAACGCGTGGCGCCGACGATCCAAGCGCCAGCCGAACTGGATGTCCTGCTTGGCAATGGCCAGCGGCAAAAGCTCGAGCGCGAAATTCTGCCCAATTATGTTCACACCTGCCGTTGGTTTGGTTCGAAGGCGCGAACCTTCCGCGATCTCAAGGTGATCGAGGAGCTTGCGATCTCAGCGGATGCCGACGGTGCGCGACTTTGGTTCGTTGAGATAAACTACCTGGATGGTCCTACCGAAACGTATGCCGTGCCCGTAAAGATCGCCTCAGGTGAAGCGGCCCGCTCCGTTTCCCAAGCCGCGCCGCACGCGATCATTGCACATTTCACAGGCGGTGAGGGAGCGGTCCTGTTTGATGCAATCTGGGATTCAACATTTCGCTCGCAACTGTTCGAGGGGATCGCGCAACGCCAAACCATCAAAGGACGCGCGAGCGATCTTATTGGGCTCGCCTGCGAAACGCAAGAGGCAGATGATTCTCTTGTCTCCGGCAAATCCCAGGTTTTGGGCGCAGAACAGAGCAACTCTTCGATGCTTTTCGATAACAAATTCTTCCTTAAGCTCTATCGCAAGCTCGAAGACGGAGTGAACCCCGACGTGGAAATAAACCGGTTCCTCACGGAGCACACCGATTTTCCAAACGTGCCCGCTTTCGTCGGGGCACTCGAATATCGCCGGCCAAAGGCTGAACCCACTGTTGTTTGTCTCTTGCAGCGCGCTGCGGCAAATGAAGGCGATGCGTGGACCCTCACGCTCGACGCGGTAGGCCGCTATTACGAACGGGTGCTTGGGCGTAAAGCTGATCTCCAGAACGAGACAGCGCCACCCGGCGTACTCCTCAATGAATTGATCGGCGGGGTTTACCCGGACAAGGCAAAGCTGCTCGGACAACGCACCGGCGAACTGCATCTTGCGCTCGCCTCGGATACAAAACATCCCGCGTTTGCACCGGAACCCTTCAACACCATGGCTCAGCGCTCCGTTTACCAAAATATGCGCGCATCGTTGCGACGCGCGTTTACTCTTCTCGAAAAGAAATTGCCCGACCTTTCCTCGGCGTTTCGAGACGAAGCAACGGAAGTGCTCGCTGCGGAACAGGAAATACTCGCGCGCGAAAAACGGCTGCTCGATCGCCGCACCAATGCCTCGAAAATCCGGATTCACGGCGATTATCATCTCGGGCAGTTACTTTGGACCGGAAAAGATTTTGTCATTCTCGACTTCGAAGGCGAGCCGGCGCGCGCTCTGAGCGAACGCAAACTGAAACGTTCCGCGCTGCGTGACGTTGCCGGCATGATGCGTTCGTTTCAATACGCCGCTTACAGCGCGCTCTGGCAGCCGGCCATGCGCAAGGAAGATGTGCCTTTTCTGGAACGCTGGGCCGATCTCTGGTATCGACAGATGAGCAGCGTCTTTCTGCAAAGTTATTTGAAAACGACCGCAGGGGCGATCTTCATCCCAAAAAACAGCGATGATCTTCAGATCATGCTCGAGGCCTATTTGCTCGACAAAGCCGTTTACGAAGTCGGCTACGAACTAAACAGCCGTCCCAGCTGGGTCGTCATCCCCATCCGCGGGATCAAACACATTTTGAAATCAGCCTGACATGTCCGCCACAGATTAACACCGATGAAACACGGATAAGAATTCTGCTTGTTTAATCTGTGAAAATCTATGTCAATCAGTGGCTATAGAAAACAGCATTGGAGAATCATGATGAACCAGTACCTCGATAAGATCGACAATGACATTGCGGAGAAACACCTGTTGAAACATCCATTTTATCTCGCCTGGACGCGCGGGGAACTTGGTAAAGACGCGCTCGCCGATTATGCGTGTCAGTACTATCACCATGTCTCGGCGTTTCCGACATATCTGTCGGCGGTGCATGCGAAGTGCGATGATCAGGCCACGCGGAAACAATTGCTCAACAACTTGATCGATGAA
>QHNF01000139.1 GCA_003218345.1 Verrucomicrobiota bacterium
GGATCAGCGTCGGCCTGATTTATCGCTATTTCGAGAATAAGGATGCGGTCATTTCCGCGATGGCTGACCGGCACAAACAGGAAATTCATGAGGTTTTGAAGCGCGCGCAACAGGCGCCGAGTCTGCTCGAGTCACTTGAGATTTTGTTCACCGCGCACTGTTGCGAAGACGCGCCGCAAGTCGTATCAGCTTTCGTTGTCGATCTTTACGCCGAAGCGTCGCGCAATCCGCACGTAGCCGATTTGGTGCGCGATGTTTTGCAGACGGCGATGGATGGCGTGACCGATTTGATCGCGCGCTCGCCGGAGGCGGAAGGCGCCGCGCATGGTCTAGAGCCTCACGAACTGGCGGAACTCATTTTTGCGGTCTCGCGCGGAATGTTGATGCGCGACGTTTTGCAGCCACGGGAGATGACTGCGGCGGAAAGGCGCGCTCGGCAATTGGAGGTCACCCGCAGATTGTGGCGGCTGCTGTTCAAATCCGAAACCGAACCAGCATATGCATGATATAGCCAAGCCTGTTTCTACTAAACCCAAAGTGAGATCTGGCAGAGGAGGATGGGGCCTTGCAATCGGAGGGCTGCTTGCCCTTGTCATCCTGCTTGTAGGAATCAAGGGATTACAAATTTCCAAGATGATGGCAGCGGCCAAAGCGACGACGCAGCCGCCGCAGACGGTCAGTAGCGCGGAAGTGCGCGAGGAAAATTGGGCGCCCGTACTTTCAGCGATAGGCTCGGTTTCGGCGGTGCAAGGCGCAATCGTAGCCGCTGAGCTGGGCGGCGTCGTAAGTGACATCAAGTTTGAAAACGGCGGATCGGCAAAGAAGGGCGATGTTCTGATGAGACTGGACACTTCGTCTGAGGAAGCACTTTTGCGATCCTCAGAAGCCGAAGCCGAGTTGGCGCGCACGGACTTGGAACGAACTCGGGGCCTTGCCTCACAAAAGGTGATTTCGAAGGCTGAGCTCGACGCCGCCGAATCGAAATTCAGGAGACTGACCGCCATTGTCGATCAGATGCGCTCTAATATTCGGAAGAAGACGATTGTCGCACCGTTCGATGGCGAGATTGGCATTCGCCAGGTGAATGTCGGGCAGATGATCAATGCTGGTCAGCAAGTGGTG
Source organism: Verrucomicrobiota bacterium (assembly GCA_003218345.1). Taxonomy (GTDB): domain Bacteria; phylum Verrucomicrobiota; class Verrucomicrobiia; order Chthoniobacterales; family UBA10450; genus Udaeobacter. The sequence continues at coordinate 1,123 of QHNF01000139.1, forward strand.
CCGCTAACTTCGCTCAATGCGGTGTATGTCGATTTTGCGTTGCCGCAGCAATATCTGGGAAAATTAATTTCCGGTCTGGAAGTGCGCGTGACTACGGATGCTCTTCCTGGCCGCGTATTCCCTGGAAAGTTAACCGCGGTGAACTCGATGGTCGATACGGTCACGCGAAATGTCTATGTGCAAGCGACGCTGGAGAATCCGGATCACCTGTTGCGTCCAGGGATGTTTGCAAAGGCTGAGGTAGTGTTGCCGGAAAAAAGTGCTGCGTTAGTCATTCCCGGTTCGGCAGTGTCGTACGCGCCATACGGTGATTCGGTTTTTGTGATCGAAAAGAAGAAGGACGAAAAAACGGGCAAGGAAACACAGGTTATCCGGCAGCAATTCGTCCGCATAGGCGAAGCACGCGGCGATTTCGTTTCAGTAACAGAAGGATTGAAAGCTGGTGAGACCGTAGTCAGCACCGGCGTCTTCAAATTGCGCAACGGAATGGCGGTGACGATAAACAACGATCTCGCGCCCAAACCGCAGGTGAACCCGACCCCCGTGGACTCATGAACTGAGGTGCGGCTAAACATGAAATCGTTTACCGATCTTTTTATTAAACGTCCGGTGCTGGCGATGGTGGTCAGCTTTGTGATTCTCATCGCCGGTTTGCAGGCGATAAGAACAATTAACGTGCGGCAATATCCGCGCAGCGACATTGCCGCGATCACCGTAGATACGGTTTACGTCGGCGCGGATGCAGAGCTTGTGCGCGGATTCATTACCACACCGCTCGAGCGCGCGATCGCCGCGGCGGACGGCATCGATTACATCCAATCGGAAAGCAAGCAGGGCAAATCATTGATCACGGCGCGATTGAAACTGAATTACGACGCGAACAAGGCGCTCTCCGATATCAGCTCGAAAGTCGATGCGATCCGGCGCGATCTGCCGCCCGAATCGGAAATTCCAGTGATCAGCATCGAAGCGGCGGATTCGCGATTTGCTTCCGCGTATTTGAGTTTCACTTCGACTATTCTTCAGCCTAACGAAGTCACTGATTATCTCGTGCGTCTGGTACAGCCGCGACTGACAGCAATCAGCGGCGTGCAAAAGGCGGACATTCTAGGCGGACGCACTTTCGCCATGCGTGTGTGGATGAAGCCGGATCGGATGGCGGCTTTGAATGTGAGTCCGGCGCAAGTCCGCAGCGCGCTTGCGCGAAATAATTATCTCTCAGCCGTTGGCAGCACAAAAGGTTCGCTTTTGCAGGTCAATCTAACCGCGAACACCGATCTGCATACCGCAGACGATTTTAAGAAGCTAGTCGTGCGTCAAGACAAGGGAACGCTCGTTCGGCTCGGCGACATCGCTGATGTGGTGCTTGGGGCGGAGGATTACAACACCGAGGTGCGGTTCTCAGGTGAAAAGGCGGTGTTTATGGGCATCTGGGTGTTGCCGAACGCGAACTCGGTGGATGTGATCAAGCGCGTGCGCGTCGAGATGGAGCAAATCCAAAAGGAATTGCCCACCGGCATGACTGGGCAAATCGCCTACGACGCGACCGCGTACATCAACGACGCGATTCACGAAGTCGTTAAGACCTTGCTCGATACCCTCCTCATCGTGATGGTCGTGATCTTTTTGTTCCTCGGATCTTTTCGTTCCGTGATTGTGCCGGTGGTGGCGATTCCGATCTCACTCATCGGCGCTGTATTTTTGATGCAGGTTTTCGGCTTCTCGCTGAACTTGCTGACGTTGCTTGCGATCGTGCTTTCGGTTGGATTGGTCGTGGACGACGCGATTGTCGTCGTTGAAAATGTGGAGCGGCATATGCGCGAGGGCATGTCGCGGATGAACGCGGCATTGAAAGGCGCGCGCGAACTTGTCGGACCGATCATCGCAATGACGATCACGCTCGCGGCGGTTTATACGCCAATCGCGATGCAAGGCGGGCTGACCGGCGCCCTCTTCCGCGAGTTTGCCCTCACGCTTGCAGGCGCGGTTTTCATCTCCGGCGTCGTGGCATTAACGCTTTCCCCAATGATGTCGGCGCATTTGTTGCGCTCCGGCAGTATCGATAAAGGATTCAGTGGCCTGGTCAATCGCACCTTTGATCGTTTCCGCGATTGGTACGGGAGACATCTTGATCGTACCCTGGCTGCGCGCCCCGCTGTTTACACCGTCTGGATTGGATTGTCGCTCCTTGGGGCTCTCTTTTGGTACATGTCGCCCAACGAACTGGCGCCGACGGAAGATCAGGGTGTCATCTTCGGCATTGTTACCGCGCCAGCCAACGCCACAATCGATGACACGATTCGTTATGCCGATGCGGCTGGGAAAATCTTCCACGACGTTCCGGACACGCGCTTCACATTTCAGATTACAAATCCCGACCAAGGCTTTGGCGGAATGGTGCTCAAACCGTGGGGCACTCGCAAAACGCCAACGGCTGCTTACTTGCCGGTTGTGCAGCAAAAGCTGGGCGCTATTCCTGGGATCCAGATGTTCCCTGTAATGCCCTCCGCGCTCCCCGGTAGCGACAGTTTTCCGCTGAGTTTCGTCATCGCTTCCACTGCCGATCCCGAGCGTATTCTAGAGTTTGCCAGGCAGATTCAACAAAAAGCGATGCAGGCCGGAATTTTCCGATTTTCGGACATCGACACGAAAATCGATCAGCCGCAAGCCGAGATCGTGTTCGATCACGAGAAAGTGGCATCGCTTGGTCTCGACATGCAGCAAGTCGGCGCCGACATGTCCGCGAGTATCGGTGGCAACTACGTCAATCGCTTCAACATCGCCGGCCGCAGTTACAAGGTCATCCCGCAGGTCAAGCGCGTTGATCGCCTGAACCCGGAGCAATTGGAAAACATCTACGTCACCGGACCGAACAATCAGCTCGTGCCGCTGAGCACAGTGGCCACGATTCGACATAAAACCGTCGGTCGCTCACTCAATCGAATGCAGCAGCTTAACGCCGTGTCCATCAGCGGCGTGCCAACGCGGTCGCTCGATGCTGCGCTAAAGTTTCTGGAAGACGAGGCGAACAAGATTCTGCCGAAAGGTTACGTTATCGATTACACCGGCGAGTCGCGCCAGTTGCGCACCGAAGGAAGCAAGTTTCTCCCTGTCTTCATGCTGGCCATCGTGCTTATCTTTCTGGTTCTGGCCGCGCAATTCAACAGCTTCCGCGATCCGTTCATTATTCTGCTTGGCTCTGTTCCACTCGCCATTTTCGGCGCTCTTCTTTTTACTTTCCTGAAAATGCCGTTCGGCAAATTTTTTACCGACAACTGGACGACGACGCTCAACATTTATTCGCAAGTCGGTCTCGTCACGCTGGTCGGCCTCGTTTCGAAAAATGGAATCCTGATCGTCCAATTTGCGAACGAACGGCAGCGGCAGGGACTGGGCAAACTCGCGGCGATCGCGGAAGCGGCGCGTATTCGTTTACGTCCCATCATGATGACGAGCGTCGCGACCGTCGCCGGTCACTTTCCGCTCACGCTGGTGAGCGGTGCTGGCGCTGCTGCGCGAAACTCAATCGGTCTTGTGCTCGTCGGCGGGATGACTATCGGAACGATCTTCACGCTCTTTATCGTTCCTTCGCTCTACATGTTGATCGCGAAAGAGCATCATGAAAAATCTCTGATGGATGTCGGATGGGAAGACGCACCGGAAGATGTCGATCTTACCCCGGAATTGGAGCCTGCGCTCGTGCCGGACGGAAACGGCAACGGCTGGAAGCAAGGCTGATCCGAGCGGCCGCCTGAGAACATTTCGACCTGACCAAAACAAAAAGCCCCGGTGAGTTTCCCCACCGAGGCTTTTGCTTTCTTGTTTTAACTTGTCGGTCTTGCTGCCGCCCGGCACTCCGGTTGTCTCGCGGAATTCAGCAAACTCGGCGGAATTGTTTATTTCGTTGTTCGACCGCCAGTCACCCCGCGTGCGCTAAACACGCGGGGCACTATTTCAGCCTTTAAGCGGCTCGCTGTGGGCGAGCGGATTGTTGTGGTACAGCGCTA
>QHNF01000075.1 GCA_003218345.1 Verrucomicrobiota bacterium
TCACATCGCCGGCGCGGCGCCCATCCGCCATAATGTCGCCGAGCAGTTCGCGAAGTTCCCGAAGATCGACATCGCCGCGATCGATAAAGCGCTGCCCCGCGCTGGCGTTGGTGGTGATGCCTGAGAGCGGCTGATTCAGTTCATGGGCAATGGACGCCGTCAATTCACCCATCGTTGCCACTCGGCTAAGATGGCCAAGTTCTTCGCGCTGCTGCAGCGCTTCTGCTTCAGCGAGCTTGCGCGGCGTTATGTCTATGGAAACACCAATGAGCCGGGTACCCGCGCCTTTTTCTCCGCTCACACAGCGTCCGCGCGCTTCCATCCAACGCACGCCGCCGCCAGGAAGTACGAGGCGATACTCGGAAGCGTAATCCTCACCGCTCTCGATCGCGTGCTTGAGCGCCTCTTGGATTCGATCACGATCATCGATATGCACAAGGGAAATAAGGTCCTTAAATGTGATTTTTCCGGATGCAGGCAGCCGGAAAAGAGCACGGCGCATCTTGGTGGACCACATCTCATCAGTATTCACGTTCCACTCCCACATGCCGAGATTGGCCGCATCCGCTGCCAAACTCATTCGCTCCTCGCTTTCGCGCAAAGCTTCCTGCGTCTCCATCAATTCAGTCACGTCTGCGCATGAACCAATGTACCCAGTGAAGTTCTTCTCAGCGTCGTAGCGCGGCACACCGTTATCCGAAACCCAGCGATACTCGCCATCGTAACGTCTAAGCCGGTATTGCATGACGAACGCTTTGCGGGCATCGAATGCCTCCGTGTAAATCTTGAGACACCTTTGCAGATCGTCCGGGTGCACACCTTCGAGCCAGCCATTTCCCATTTCCTGCTCCAGGCTGCGGCCGGTAAATTCCAACCAGGGTTTGTTAAAGAAAGTGCAGAGTTTGTCCACGCCGGACATCCAGATAAGAACTGGCGCGGCATCAGCCACCATTCGGAAACGCTCTTCGCTTTCGCGCAGGTCTGTCTCTCCAGTTGCGCGCTCCTCGATCACCGTCGCGAGAAACAACATCGGAATCGCTAAGACGATTAGAAATATTTGGATTGAGAGCGCGTTTTGTTCGGCTGTTCCGCCTGAGAACGGCCCATGCCCGTGGGATCCGCTCCAAATGGCCAAAAAGCCGACAATCGAAATAGCACTGCTTGCTCCCAGGGAGCCGAATCGTACCGCCGCCCAAAGAAGGAACGGCAGAGGCAGAAAGAGAAGAGCCGAATCCGCTCCCCGTCCAAATTTATAAAGAACAGCGTAACTGACCGAGAACAGACCCAGAAAAAGAGCACATGACTCCAGGTAGCGCGAGAGTCGAGCTGTTCGCAGGACCGTAATTCCGTTCGTCGCCCACGTTACTATCAACGGCACCACGATTAATGCCGCCAGGGCGTTTGAAGAAAATCGTATTCGGATCAGCTCCCAGTAGGTGCCTTGGCCCCAGTGATTCCCTACCACAAACGCCGCATCTAAAAACGAGGACAAAAACGGACCGATGAATACTACGCAAAGACAAAAAATGCTTGCGTTTCGAAGGCTCCTGAAGCGAATCGGTCCGCCGACAAGATACCGCGTCAAGCCCGCGCCGATCGCTGCTTCGCACGAGTTGCTGATAAACCAGCACAAAATCATCAGGGGTGGAACGTGACTCTGCAGTTGCGCCGCGCAATGCGCCGGAAACGCGGCCAGCAGGACGAAGCACCAGATGCGCGGTGGCGTCAGCAAAAGCGCTGCGACCAAGATAGAATTCGGCGGCCAAAGAACCGAAACCGGATACGGCTTGAACGTCAGCGCGAATCCGAGTTTTGCCCCTAGATAGTAGCCGATGAACACCAGCAGTCCGATCCTGACCGTTGGCGGATCGAACGCGACATTCCACTGCCCGGCACGGCGCATACGGGATTGATTCTCCCCTGCCCCCAACTGCACCGAGATACTTTTCATCGTTAAGACGTCGTGATTAGGCCGCTAAATAAATACGATGGACTCTTCGCGGACCTGTGGCACAGCAAAGCAACCTATACACTGGCGCGCCATCGGGAAAAGGCTTATATTTCAGTAGGGAAATTTTGTAACACATTTGTAACAATTGAGGAAACAGCGCCGATCCAAACTGACTCGCAAATTGCCAATTGCCTGATTGCAACGAGCCAAAGCAACTAGCGAGCAACAAGTGAAATCTTTGAGCGATTAGCGATATCTATAATCGCATCGCGCTCGAGCAGCAGAGTTTTTGCTGCTTCGATTGCGATCACGCGGACGTTGGCGTCGGCTGCGATGCGGATGGTTTCAATCCCAATCACTGGGACATCGAAACGCATGTCCTGATTTGGTTTGGCCACCTTAACCATGATCGCATCCTTGCGCGCCAGAGCGCCGCCGCGTCCGATTGTTTCGTTTGTGCCCTCTAATGCTTCCACCGCAACGACGGTTCCATCTTTCACAATCACAGTTTGACCGATGTCGAGGCGAGCGATTTCTTTGGCGATTTTCCAGCCAAGATCGACATCTTCTTGCTCGCGACGCGACAATTTCGGTCCTGCAATAAGCCCGGAGAGTGCGAGCGAATCTTCGAGGAATGTCGTGGCCGGTAAAAGATCGATGTCGATCGCGGCCAATTCACCTGCGATTGCCGCGAAAATGGATTCCGCATTGCGCTGCTTAAGTCTGCCCAGCAAAAGCAACGCTTTCCAATCTGGATGCAGATCGAAAAGATTTTTCGGCGCGATCTGCCCGGCCATGATCGCGTGATGAACTTTCTGCTCGCGAAAAAATTTCAGGAGTCGGCCCAATTGTCCGACGCGCATCCAGTCAATTAGATCGACATGTTGCGCGAGCGCAGGGTCGGTCTCGTTCGTGAATGAAGCCGCTACGATTTTTTTAACGCCAGACTTTCGCGCTGAGTCGGCAAGTAATCTGGGATACACGCCGTTGCCGGCAATGATTCCGAGACTCTCTGGAACGTTCATCGCGGCCTACTTGTCATTCTGAGCGCAGCGAAGCGGAGTCGAAGAAATCCAGTGATGACGCCGTAGGGATAGCGCCACGGGATTCCTCGACTTCGCTCGGAATGACCGGGTTCACTTTGGTGATGTTTGGCCTGCGCTACCCGTGATGGCGGCGGCGTTTGACGTGCAGTTGAGCAAGCGCCTTTTGCAGCGACGCCTGAATGGCTGCCACTTCGTCAGCCGTGTGATCTTCTTTCATCGCGGCTTTGGCGCGCTCGACTGCAGCTTCGGCGGCAGCCATGTCAATCTTCTCCGACTCGAGTGCCATGTCGGTCAAAACCGAAACTGAATCGGCCTTAATCTCGACAAAGCCCTCGCCGATGGCCATGGCAGTCGTGCGTCCATTTTTTATGACGCGCAGTTCACCCGGCTTCAATGTAGTGAGTAGCGGGACGTGCTTGGGAAACACACCGAGCTCCCCTTCCGAACCGGGTAATGTGACCATGTCCACATCTTCGGAATAAATCTTTTCCTCGGGCGTTACGATCTCGAGCTTCAGGGTCATGGATTTTCGATTTTCGATTTTCGATTTTCGAATGGTCTCTGCCGCGAAATTGCTGTTTTGCGACTGGCCACAAAGATCGCGGTAAGTTCGTTCGCCTCTTTCAGTAACGGTTGAACCCGGCGAGCGGCAAGCAAGCCACGGTCAAAGAGCAGTTCCAGCCAAAAACAACTCTCATCGGCTTCCTCTTCTACGATGCTTGTCTTATTAACGAAATCAGCTCGCGATTTCGCTCGACAGAGAGCGCGATAATTCGCCGCCACCGAGGTGCCACTCCTTATGATTTGACCTGCGATTACGTTTCCGCTGCGGGTACGCGGAAGCGCATCGGCCAAATCAAGAATACGGAATGCGAAGTTTTTCGTCCGCTCTTTCATTTCGTGTTCGTTCATGGCGTCAATCGAAAATTGAAATTCGAAAATCGAAAATCACTCCTTGATCATGTCGATGTTGCCCTTCATGTAGAAATTTTGCTCGGGCACATCGTCGTGTTTGCCTTCCAAGATTTCTTTGAAGCCGCGAACCGTCTCTTCAATCGAGACATACTGCCCTTTATGGCCGGTAAAGACTTCCGCTACGTGGAATGGCTGGCTGAGGAAACGCTGAATCTTTCGCGCGCGATACACGGTCAATTTATCTTCCGGACTTAGCTCATCCATGCCGAGAATCGCGATGATGTCTTGCAGATCTTTGTAACGTTGTAAGACACGCTGCACGCCGCGAGCGACGTTGTAATGTTCTTCGCCGACAACTTCCGGCGCGAGCGATTTGGATGTCGATGCCAACGGATCGACTGCGGGATAAATTCCAAGCTCGGCGATTGAGCGCTCAAGCACGATGGTCGAATCCAGATGCGCGAATGTGTTTGCCGGCGCGGGGTCGGTGAGATCGTCCGCCGGAACATAAACTGCCTGGAACGAAGTGATCGATCCCTTGTTTGTGGATGTAATTCTTTCCTGTAAATCGCCCATCTCAGCGGCGAGCGTCGGTTGATAACCAACTGCGGACGGCGTTCGGCCAAGCAGAGCGGACACCTCAGAGCCAGCCTGAGAAAATCGGAAGATGTTGTCGATGAACAGAAGAACGTCCTGGTTGCGTTCGTCCCGAAAAAATTCGGTCATGGCCAGCGCGGAAAGTCCGACGCGCAAACGTGCGCCCGGTGGCTCGTTCATCTGGCCGAAAACCATTCCGACTTTCGATTTCGACAAATCTTTTTGGTCGATCACGCCTGCCTCACTCATTTCCTTGTAAAGGTCGTTACCTTCACGTGAGCGCTCACCTACACCTGCAAACATCGAGACGCCGCCATGTTTCATCGCGATGTTGTTGATCAATTCCTGGATGATGACCGTCTTGCCGACGCCCGCGCCACCGAATGCGCCGACCTTGCCACCCTTAGAAAATGGGCA
>QHNF01000076.1 GCA_003218345.1 Verrucomicrobiota bacterium
TTACGTTGGCGGTGCGCCGGGAAAGGTGAACCTCTACGTGGGCAAAACTGCGGTAAAATTCAACATCCCCGAACTGGAAGCAGTCGATCGACTGAAAGATTTGATCCGCGAGCATGGCGAATGGGTTGACGCTGTACCGCAGGCAACGGCCCTGGAAACGATTTCATAACACGTATGCGATCGTCAGCATTGCCTTTTGGGGACGGTAGAAGCTATTGATTGTCGGTCTTGTTCTCGGGGTGTGTCGCCAAGACGCAGCGAAAGCCGTAGATCACGTCCCGATCATTGCGATCGATCACGTTGCGATAGGAGGATTGCATTTCGAGTCGATTGCTCGTCGCCCACGAGCTGCCGCGCAGCACGCCCCAATCCCGTCCCGCGCTTGCAGGACTATCGCTTGTCCCCTTGTAACTGTCGCCGCACCATTCCCAAACGTTTCCGCCGAGATCGTATATGCCTAACGAGTTTGGCTTGAAACTGCCGGCTGGCGACGTCACCGGATAATTATCATTGTACTTTTCGATCACTCCAACGCCGCGTAGCTTCGCGCTTTTGTCGGAATAATTTCCCACGCCGTTTGGCGGTGGCCATTGCTTACCCCACGGAAATTCGTTTCGAATCTTTCCGTCTCGCGCTTCCGGCGTTGCACCACCTTCGTTAGGCAAACCAACTGCCGCGCTCCATTCCAAGTCCGTCGGCAACCGATAGAATTGTCGATCTTCGATCACGCCTTCGTCGTGTTCCTTATCCGTCAGCCACTTGCAAAAAGCGTTCGCATCGAACCAATTCACTTTTACCACCGGATGAGTTGCATTCTGTGCAAAATCTGGCGGATCCAGGCGGCGCCTGGTCGCGCGGCAAAATTTTTCGTAGTCCTGCACGCGCGTTTCCCAAATTGAAATGCGAACGTCGCCGAGCGGAACGAATTTCATGCCTAACGAATTCGTCCAGACTTGCCCAGCCTCCGGGACGACAATTTTCTCCAAACGCGCAGCCAGAAACGTCTGCTGTTGCGGTTCCACGTGGCCTGTGATTGAGGTCAATTTGTAACCCGCAAGCCGCAGGTCGTAATTTACCAGGCCGGGTTTGACTTCTTCGATAACGAGCGGCGTTTGGCCGAGCTCGTACCGATTCGCAAGCACTGTTGCGCCACCAGGTGCACTCGTAAGTTTCACACTGCCGTTCGCAAAAACGAAGTGCGCGGAATTCTCGTGCTGACTTTCGACCGCAAGGGCCTGCTGTTCCGCCGGCCAACCGTCAAGTTGCGCAACCAATTCATGCGGACGCGCCGGAAGTTCGATTCGTAACGGCGTTCGCCCGCGCGGCATTCCATCCACAAGAATTTCCGCGCCGGCCGGCTCGCTGGTGACAGAGACAGTGCCATCGACAAACGCGAATGATTTTCGCGCAGTCTGGCCGCGCTGGATCTCAACGCCCTCGCGCATTTCCCAGTCGCCACGCTTCGCAATAAGCGCGTACTTGCCGGTCGGAAGATCGCCAATTTTTTGCGGTGCAACTCCGGTCCGCGAAATCTGGCCGTCCTCGCTGCTCAAAGAAAACTGCGCGCCGGCGGGATCAGATTGGATATCCAACGCGCCTTTGCTGGGTGCCAAACGAAAAACGGGCGGCTCAAATGATTTTCTGCTGGCAAGATCGATAATCGTCTCGATCGGGTCATAGCCCGGACTCATCACGCGCAATTTGTACTTGCGTGGCTCCAATTCGTCGAAAGTTGCCGGGCTCTTCTTGACATGATCATCGAGCAAAACCAACGCGCCCTGGGGCTCTGTGCGGATTGTTGTTTTCAAATTACGATCGGTAATCGCCGGGGCCGGCGAACGCGACCAAATGCTGAAGGCGATGCCTGTGACCAACAAAATGGACAATACGGCGGCCGCCAATTTTACTCGCGATCTCTCTCGCGGCCGACGTTCGCCTCGCTTCAAGGCTGCGAGATCATCGCGCATCTGTGCGGCAGACGCGTACCGCTTGCGCGGATCATTCGCGCACGCCTTCACCAGCACATCGTTTAACCGGAGAAGCGCTTCCTTGTCCGGACGCGTGCTTAGCCGCGAATCGATTTCGGGAAAGTCGAGACGATCTTTTCCCGAACTGATTTCGTAGAGTACTTTGCCAAGGCTAAAGATGTCGGCCTGCGTTGTCCCGGGTCCTTCCGGCGGAACATAACCTTCCGTACCAACGAACGAGCGTTGCCCGGTTGCGGCGACCAATCCAATATCAGCCAGCTTTGGCACGCCATCGACGAAAATAATATTTGAGGGCTTGATGTCGCGATGAGTAAGACCATGCGCGTGCAGTGCATGCAGCGCTTCCGTTAACGAGAGGCCGAGCTGAATTGATTCCGAAGCGGAGAGACGTTTCTGCCGGTCGACGTCGCTCTTGAGCGTGCGCGGTTCGTAATTAGCGACGTCGATCTTGCGGCCAGCCAGATGATCATCGGCCAGTTCCATGATGTAATAAAGATACTCACTCGTGCAACCGACATGCAGAACGTCGATGAAACCGGCGTGCGCACGCGAGATCGGTTCAAAGGCGGACATTCCCTGAAACTCGCGTTGAAACGCGCGCTCACTTTCGAACGTGCTGCGATAAACAATCTTCACCGCCCGTAACGCGCCCGTCAGACTGCACGCCAGCCAAATTTCGCCATAGGCTCCGCGCCCGATCACACGCAGAACTTCGTGGTCAGGAATAACTGGAACTCTGGCGGAAACTTCGTTGGGAATGAGCGCGATTTTACATGGGCGGCGTCCGGGAAGCAATTCCCGGAACACAGGCATTCCTGACTGTGCGGCCGGCCCCAAAGCATTCGGGGGTGTTTCGGATTCACCGGAGTGCAACTCCGTTGGCCGCACAGACCTGGAAGTCTATGTTCCGGAAATCTTCTCGAGCGCTCTGATTTCCTTTTTTAGCAGCGCAGCAATGCGATGTCGTGCGAGATAAACCCGACCGATGTTCACGTGAAGTCGCTCTCCAACCTTCTGCGCCGGCCATTCTTTGCGCACGTAGCAATCGAAAATCTGGAACTGCTTTGGATCGACTTTCTTTTTTACACGCGCGATCGCTGCGGCGAACAAATTTTCCTGCCACTCCTTTTCCCAAAGCGCCTCCAGATCGATAACGTTTGAATCGGGCACGCGTTCAATCGTTGCCGTCTGGCGATCATCGATTGCGCGAGCGCGGGTTGTATTTCCAGGTTCGCGCTTTCGAAATTGATCCGCGATGCGCCAGCGCGTGATCTGGAGAAGCCATCCTTTGAATGATCCGACGGCCGGATCGTATTTCAGCTTATCGATCTTCTTCGCGACGGTGATGACCGTTTCTTGTACGACTTCCTGTGCTTCAGCGTCGGTCAGGCCCGATTTGCGCGCCGCAGAGTAGATTAATTTCCAGTAGGCATCGAAAAACTCCTGCCAGTGTTTCCGATCCTCCCAGTCGGCCAATCGATCGATGAGGCTGCGTCGCGTGGCGAGCAAGCCGGCAGTTTTCATGTCGGTCTTTCATAGCGCAGTTCTGCCGCGGGACACAATTACTATCGATTTACTGAAAGATTTCCGCTCGACCGCCGTATTCACAGCAATGAAAACGCCCCTCATTCTTTCGAAGCTAATTAAAGCCGTCTCGAACGGCGCTGCGATTTGCCGTGGAGTTCCAAGCCAAATTTTCGGCAACGTCTCCTGGCGGCCGCCCGGGTGGGTTAATCGAATCAGCGATGGATGGACCCACAACCACAGGCATCCACGCCTGATCGCCCCAGCGATTATCGGCATCTTTCTGCTCGCGTGCGGAGTGGTCTGGACCTTGAACTGGTACCAACATCAACCGAAACCGCACCGCGTGACTGTTAGCGTCCAGGCGATTGAAGTCACCAAGTTGGAGAAAGATCTGAAGTTCCCGCGGCTCGTTCTTCACTTCAGCGAACCGGCTGCGCGCCTGGAAGACTTGCACAAACCGTCTCTGCAGGGCGTGCGACTCGACCCAAGAATGGGCGGGGCGTGGCATTGGGCGAGCGGCGATGTTCTCGTTCTCGAGCCAACCGAAGACTGGCCAGCCGATAAAAAGTTCCGCATCATTTTCGACAAGAAATTTTTTGCTCGCCACATCTTGATGGAGCGCCTCGTTTATGAAGCGCAGACACCGCCGTTCGCGATCGCGATTAAACAGCTCGAGCTTTATCAGGACCCGGCGAATCCGACGCAGCGAGAGGTGACGGCCACGCTCGAACTGACGCATGCGGTGGAGCCGGGCGAGCTTGAGCGACATATCCAATTGCTCACGATCGGCGGATCAAAACCGTTTCCGCCGTCGGAGTCGCCGCCGCATTTCACCATCACTTATGGATTGCACAATCGGCTGGCGTACTTGCGCAGTTCGCCCGTCACGCTGCCCGAGCGCGAAGATTTCATGAAGCTCCAGCTGAGCAAAGGCGTACACACGGTGCAGGGCGGCGCGCAATCGCGCGATGCCATCGAGGAAAAGGTGCGCATCCCATCAGTGGCGACCGCGTTTCAGATCGATTCGACCACGGGCACGATCGCACGCAACAAGAACGGCGAGCCGGAGCAGGTCCTCATCGTAAACACCAGCGCCGACATCAGCACGCGTGATCTGGCGAAAGCGATCAAGGTTTGGCTCCTGCCAAAACGAAAACCGCAAANNNACGGAAACTGCCGATCAAGGCGCATCCGCCGGCTCCCATTCGGAAGGAGACGAGTCCGAGGAAACAAGTAGCGAAAGCTCCGCGGATGAAAATTCAAAATGGCAAAGTCCAACCGATGTTCCCGACGATGTCCTAGAGCAGGCTAAACACATTGAGATCACAGCTATTCCATCGGAAAAAGCGCAGGATCGACAACATGCGTTTCGCGTCCGGGTGGAAACCGATGGCGAGCTTTACATCCGGATCGCAAAAGGCGTGCGTGCGTTTGGCGATTATCCGCTGACGGAAGATTACAACGCAGTCGTGGCAGTGCCCGAGCTGCCGCGCGAAGTCCAGATCGAGGGTCAGGGCGGCCTACTCGCGTTGAGCGGCGAACGAAAATTGTCCATCCGATCGCGCGGCCTGGCAGCGATCGAATACGAAATCGCACGCGTCGCCACCACTCAGATCAATCACCTCGTCAGTCAGACAGACGGCAAATTCGAAGACCCCGAATTCCGCGATTCCCATTTATTCAATCAGGAAAATATTTCGCGGATCGGGATTGAGCAGCAGCCGATCGCGCTCGAAAATAAGTGGAAGGCCAATTATTCGGCGTTCGATTTTTCCGAGCAGCTGCGCAAACCGGCCGATGGCGGGAGTGAGCGCGGCCTTTTCTTTTTGACCGCGCGCGGTTGGAATCCAGTCACAAAAAAAACGATTCGCTCAGTCGGCGACAGGAGGTTCCTCCTCATCACCGACGTTGGAATTCTGACGAAGAAAAATACCGACGGCAGCAGCGATGTTTTCCTGATTTCGATCAAGACGGGTAAACCGATCGACGGCGCCACGGTGGAGATTCTCGGCAAGAACGGCATCCCTATCCAGGCGTCGAAAACTGGAGCGGACGGTCATTGCACTTTTCCTTCAGTCGAAAAATCCGAGCGCGAAAAATCGCCGGTTGCGTTTGTGGCCCGCTACGGGGACGACATCGCGTTCCTGCCATTTGCTCGCGATGACCGAGTACTTAATTTCTCGCGCTTCGAAATCCAAGGCGCGGAGAACATCGGGCCGGACGGGCTGGACGCGTTCGTGTTCACCGAGCGCGGCGTTTACCGGCCCGGCGATGAGATTCACATCGGCGTGGTCGTGAAACAGCGCAATTGGCAGGGCAATCTCAAAGGATTGCCGGTTGAAACGGAAGTGGTCGATGCGCGCGATTTGCGAGTGCAAACGAAAAAGCTCACGCTGCCCCAGGCTGGTTTTGTCGAGCTCAGCTACCGCACGGCCAACGAATCGCCCACCGGCGTTTACACAGTCAATGTTTACCTGATTAAGGACAGCAAGCGCACAACGCTGCTTGGATCGACAACGGCGAGCGTAAAGGAATTTCTGCCCGACCGGATGAAAATCGAGACGCGTCTCTCAAAGGCTGCGCCGCGCGGCTGGATCAATCCAAGCGACATGCACGCCTCGGTCATCTTGGCCAATCTCTATGGCACACCGGCAACCGACCGGCGCGTCACCGGCCGGGTCGAGCTCGCGCCCGCGGCGTTTTCGTTCCCGGAATTTCGGGACTTCACTTTTTTCGATCCGCTCTTCGACGAAAAGAAAAATCGAGAAGAGCAAACGGTCGATCTGGGCGAAAAGAAAACCGACGACCAGGGACACGCCGAGTTTGACTTGCAGCTCGAACGATTTGCCGACGCAACCTATTCGATGCGCTTCATCGCGGAAGGGTTTGAAGGCGAAGGCGGTCGCAGCGTCACCGGCGACGTCAGCGCGCTCGTTTCGGCGTTGCCTTACGTGATCGGCTGCAAAACCGGCGGCGATCTTCGTTACATCGAGACGAACAAACCACGCGCGGTCGATTTGATCGCGGTTGATCCGCAACTCAACCGGATCGCGGTCGAAAACATTATGATCAACATTATCACGCAGGAATATGTTTCGGTGCTCAAGAAGCAGGAGAACGGCAATTACGTTTACGAATCCGTTCTGAGAGAGCGCCCCGCGAAATCGGAAAAAATCGCGATTTCCGCGAATGGTTTTCATTACACGCTTCCTACCGGCGATCCGGGCAATTACGTGCTCGAATTGCGCGACGATCAAAATCGCGCGTTGAGCAAACTGCATTTTTCCGTGGTCGGTCAGGGCGGAGCTATCAGCGCGCTGGAAAAGAACGCCGAGCTAGAAATCAAACTCGACCGAAAAGAATACCGGGCTGGTGACGAGATCGCGATCAGCGTGACCGCCCCCTACGCCGGCAGCGGCCTTATCACGATCGAGCGCGAGAAAGTGTACGCTTACGGCTGGTTCCAAACCAACACGGCCAGCAGCATCCAGCACATTCGTCTACCTGAAGGTTTCGAGGGCAGCGGTTACATTAATGTCGCCTTTGTCCGCGCGCTCGACTCGAAGGAAATTTTCGTGAGCCCGCTCAGCTACGGTGTCGTTCCCTTCACGGTTAATGTCGAAAAACGCCGGCTCAAGATCGACCTGGAAACTGCGGCGACAGCCAAACCCGGCGAAGCGCTGCGCATCGGTTACAAAACCGATCGTCCGGGCAAGATCGTGATCTTCGCGGTCGATCAAGGGATTCTCCAGGTTACCAATTACAGAACGCCCGATCCGCTCGCCTATTTCTTCCGCAAATGCGCGCTCGGCGTCGAGACGGCGCAGATTGTCGATCTTATCATTCCGGAATTTTCGCTGCTCCGTTCGCTCTCCGCCTTTGGTGGCGACGGCGGCGAAGTTCAGAAATTGAATCCATTCAAGCGTGTCACGGAAAAACCAGTCGTGTTTTGGTCCGGCATCCTCGATGCCGATGCGACATCGCACGAGGTCACTTACAACGTCCCGGATTTCTTTGACGGCACACTAAAAATAATGGCCGTCGCGGTTTCGAATGAAACAACAAGGGCGACGGACCGCGAAGCGCTGATTCGCGGGCCATTTGTCATTACGCCGAGCGCGCCAGTGCTGGCCGCTCCGGGCGACGAATTTGAAGTCGGTGTGACGGTGGCGAACAACGTCGAAGCCTCTGGCGTGGATGCGGAAATCGCACTGCGCGCGGAAACGTCCGCTCATCTGTCAATCCTGGGACAGGCGATCCAGAAATTGCGGATCACGGAAGGACGCGAGCAAAGCGCAACCTTCCGATTTCACGTGAACGACATTCTCGGTTCCGGCGAGATCAAATTCGTTGCCAGCCGCAACGGCACCGAGACGCGCCGGCGCGCCACGCTCAGTATTCGCCCGGCGGTTCCGTACGTGACGGATGTTCGCAGCGGCAATTTCAAAAAAGGCAGCATGCAAATTCCGATCACTCGCCAGATCTATTCCGAGTTCTCCAAACGCGACGCGGCGGTCTCGGCTCTGCCGCTCGGTCTCGCCCACGGACTGGATGTTTACCTGAAAAATTTTCCGCACGGTTGCAGCGAGCAAATTACAAGCGGCGCCTTTTGCAGGCTGATGCTGGTTGACGAAGCCGATTTCGGATTAAGCCGCGCTGAGATCAACAAGCAACTCGAATACACGTTCGGCGTGTTGCGCCGCAGGCAAAACGACCAGGGCGCGTTCGGGTACTGGGCGCCAGAGACCGGAGAGGGCATCAGTTTCAACTCCGTTTATGTGATGCATTTCCTCAGCGAAGCCAAGGCCGCCGGCTTCCCGCCGCCCGCCGATATGTTCGCGAGCGGCCTGCGCAATTTGCAAAAGATGGTTGCGCGCGAGCCGTCGGACTTTCAGGAGGCACGGACATTGGCATATGGGATTTACGTGCTCACGCGCGAAGGCGTCATCACCACGAATTACATCCTCAATCTGCGCGATTACCTCGACAAAAATCACGCCGACGAATGGGAAAACGATTTGACCGGCGTTTATCTGGCCGGCGCGCTCAAGCTTCTGCATAAGGACGCCGATGCCGAGAGTTTGATCGACAAGTTCAAGATCGACAATCGCACCTCGCGATCTTACGACGATTTTTGCCAGCCGCTGGGCGCCAATTCGGAATACGTCGCCGTACTTGGGCGTGAGTTTCCCGCGCGGCTCAAGAAGATTTCAGCGGAACAGTTCGAACAGATTCTGCGACCCATCGGCGATGGCTCGTTCAATACCCTTTCAGCCGCCTACGCCGTGCAGGCGTTGAAATCCTATTCGCACGCCGTCGCGCAAAATCTGCCAACGCTGACAATTACTGAAGTACGCGCGAACAAACGCGAAATCAGCCTGGCCAGTGGCGCGAAGATGATGCAAAGGTCGGCATTTTCTAAAGACGCAAGCGCGCTTCGATTCAAAAGCGCGGGACCAACCGGCGGGCTGGGCGCATTTTTCCAGGTTATCGAGGCCGGTTTCGACCGACGCGTTCCAGAGCGGCCACTTACGGCCGGATTGGAAGTTTACCGTGAGTTGCTCGACAAAAACGACAAGCCGGTCACGCGCACCAAGCTGGGCGAACCAATTCACGTCCGTTTGCATATGCGCAGTGTGCAAAACGAATCGGTGACCAACGTCGCCATCATCAATCTTTTGCCCGGCGGCTTCGAAGTTGTCGGTTCTTCCTTGCAGCCGGGACTTTCTTCAATTCCTGGAGTCGATTACATCGATGTCCGCGAGGATCGTGCGGTGTTCTTCGCAACCGCATCAACTAGCGCTCTTGAGATCAATTACCAAATCAAATCGTGTAATCGCGGCGAATTTGTGGTGCCGCCCGTGTTCGCCGGGTCGATGTACGACCGTAACCTGAAAGGACAGGGTGTAGGCGGACATATTACGGTCACGGAATAG
>QHNF01000077.1 GCA_003218345.1 Verrucomicrobiota bacterium
TGGGTTTTGAGGGACGCTTCCATCAGTTCCCTCGATTGCCGCGTGCCGCTGAGGGCTGCGAAATCTTGCCGCGCTTGTGCGTAGGTTGCGCCGTTGGTTGCGATCTCGCCGTCGTAATCAAGCCGTAAAAATAAATCTTCCTCAGGCCGGTCCCCAACCTCAGCAAAGAGCATCCGCGCCAGGTACGGTGGGCCATAGACTTGCTCAAACGCACTCTTCATTGCCGGACTGAGCGAGTAATGTACCAGTCGCCGCAGTGAAACATCCGTCGCCGAGCGAGTGAAACCTTCCGTGCTAGCCAGCTCAATCGCCGTCATTCGCAACCGCTCGATGTCTCCCGGATGGCCAATCGCACCCATTGCGATCCGGTCGTAAATCTCAAAAATTTTCTGCCTTGCTTGGCCGACCGTGAGAAACAAAATCCCGTCGCGATAACCGAGCGCCGCGATCGGACTCCCCGGAGCGAGCTGCGCTTCGACGTACTCGCGGCGGTTAGCGATCGCTTCGACCCAACGATACGGCTCTTCGATCATGCAACCGTTTCCTTGAACACGGCAGCGATTTTCTTCTCCGGCAGAGTAGTGATGCCTTTGCGCGATACAATCTTGATGAGGGGATAAACCTTCCCGCTCCGATCCACGCCTCCGGTCGCTGTGTCGGATTCCGCAGCGGTATCAAGCGCCCGCAATGCCACCGACACCGCTCCGTCTTCGCTCAATTCTTGCAGCGGCTTTGCGCCCCAATTGTTTTCGTAATAAAGAATGCCGCGAACTGCAGGCGATCCCGAACCTGTTGCGGCATAATCGGTCGCTTCAAATTGTGCCCCCATCGCGTCGTAAAAATAAAGACGTGCTTCGGGCTTTGGATGAGAATCGTAAGTCGCGAAAATCGGCACCACTACTCCCACCCCCTGCATGACAAACCCGAAATTATCACGCAGCAGCTTCGAGAGAGCGCGCACTTTTCCGTCGACGCTCATTTCCTGTAATTGGGTCCGCCGAAAATATTGGAACGAGTGTTCGAGCACGCGCGCCATTTCCCAGGCCGTCGCCGGCACGCCAGCGATAGCCATGATCGAATGGCGATCGATTTCCAAAACTTTGTCCGCGCGATCGTAGACGACGGTGTTGCCTGCGGTCGCTCGGCGGTCGCCCGCTACCAGCACGCCGCCTGAAAACTTAAAGGCCAGAATTGTGGTCGCCTCAGTTGGCTGCCACGTTTTTCCATGGGACCTCTCCGCCGTTGCCGCCGGATTCACAGCCGAGGGAGCAAGCAGACCTTTGCTCCGTAGCAGCGCGGGAAAATCGCCGGAAAATTCTGGCCAAACGCCACCGGGGAGCGCTCCATTATTGGCCCGTGCGCTGGCGATAGCGCTTGGATTGATTGGGATCGACCTTGCGCATTTTTTTTAGAAGGTCCTTCGTGTCCGGCCGCGAAACGTCCGGTGAACGTGGACCTCCGCCATCGCCTTGTTTTGGTCCCCACGGAGCCGGTTCTGCCGGCTTTTGTATGCGCTCAGCCATAAAAAAATCTAAGAGCAAATATTAGAAAGGCAAGCCGCGCACTTTAGAGCGCGGCGACATCTCGCCGCTCCTAAAGCGCGGATATGTCCGTGCACTCCAAAATTTTCGCGCACACGATTCAGAAGCTTGCCAGACAAATCTGCTAATGGCAAAGTTTCGGCCCGATGAAGCTGGCAGGAATTTTCTGTGCAACATTCTTTTTCGGCTTCCCGTTGTTTTGGACTGCTTCGGCTCAAACGCCTGCGCCGAATCCTCACAAATCAGGTAATGCGCCTCAACTTCAAGAGCTGGCAAAAAGGATTGACGAACAGAACGCCAAGATTGACGCGCTTTCTCAGGAAATTCTTAAGCTCGAGCAGCTGGTCTCACACGGTCGCCCGGGCGTAATGATCGGAGAAAGTACACCTCCGCCAGCTAGCCAAGCTGCTCCAGCCGAGTCTTCACCGCATCCAGGAGGCGGAAACACGCACATTGTCGCACGCGGCGAAACGCTCACGTCTATTGCCAAGATGTACAAAGTGAGTGTGGACGAACTGCAAAAAGCTAATCATATCGAGGATGGCCGTAAATTGCAGGCCGGACAAACCATCGTTATTCCGGGCCCAATGCCCGCCGCTTCGGCTTCTCCTTCTCCATCGCCAACTGAGTGACGCACGGCCGTGAATCAAAATTGGTTTCTGCGCAAGTATGAAGATGGAAGCACCTTCGGTCCGGTCCGTTTTGATCAAATCGCGCGTTGGGCAGCTACCGCGCAAATCGCACCGCATGACACGCTCTCAAATGACCAGCAAACCTGGATGAAAGCGCCGATGGTGCCCCAGCTGGGAATGGACTGGCTGGTCGAACTTACAAGTGAGCACTATTACGGGCCGACAACGCTCGGGGCGCTCCAGGAATTTATTCGACTCGGGGAAATCAGTGGCGAAACTTTCGTCATCAACACCTGCAATGGCGCTCGCCAGAAAATTCGGGAAATGCCCCAGTTGTGGGAAACTGCACAAGCAGACCTTGGAGAAGCCCAAACAGAAATTCATTTGGGAGATCCCGTTGGGCCGCGGGTAGCCCGCATGTCGATCCGTCTCCAAGAGCAGATTCGCGATCTCGAGCAGAGCTTGCAAGAGGAGCGCCGCGCTCTTGGAGAGAGCGACCAGCGTTACTTGGAGTTGGAGCGAAAATATCAGGAGCTTTTGCGACGCGTCGGCGCGTAGTTTTGGCGAGCGCAGGCTGCCAGCCCTGCCTGCCGGCGTACATTCGCCGGCGGCTTACCCGCGGCAACCAACACTCACTTTTTCTCCAGCGGTAATCGTTCTTCCGGCTCGGGGATTTGAGATGTCAGAAGCTCGGCAGGCATCTCCACTTCATACTGTGGCGCGACCTCTAGCAAGCTTTGCTGGCACAGCCGAGCATATTTTCCGCCCAGCGCGAGCAATTCATCGTGCGTACCGCGTTCGATGATCCGGCCATGATCGAGCACTAGAATTTGGTCAGCGTGCACAATTGTGGAAAGTCGATGCGCGATCACAATCGATGTCCGGTTCGCCATTAGATGTTCGAGCGCTTCCTGAATCAGGCGTTCTGTCGCCGTGTCCACGCTCGCCGTCGCTTCATCAAGAATCAAAATCGGCGGATCTTTCAACAGTGCGCGAGCGATGGAGAGTCGTTGCTTTTCGCCGACGCTCAATTTCACCCCGCGCTCGCCCACCACGCTTTCCAAACCATCCGGCAAACGTTCGATAAACTGTCGCGCGTTGGCCGCGTCCACGGCGCGCCATAATTCCACGTCTGTCGCGTCGGGTTTCCCCATGAGCAGGTTTTCGCGAATTGATCCGTTGAACAAAAAGCTCTCCTGCGTCACTACCCCGACCGCTTCGCGCAAAGCCCGCAGCCCATATTCACGAATCGGTTTTCCATCGATGTAAACTTGGCCGCTCGTGAATTCGTAAAAACGAACCAGCAGATTCACGAGCGTCGACTTGCCGGAGCCAGTTGCACCCACTAACGCTTTGGTCGCGCCGGGCGAGGCGTGAAAGGAAACTCGCCTGAGCGCGGGCAATCCTTCCACATAACTGAAGCTTACGTCTTGATAGCGAATATCGCCGAGAATTCGGGTGCGGCCGTGATCAGCAATCCCGGCTACAGCGCCTGGCTCCGCCGGTTCGTCGAGAATCTCGAATACGCGTTCGCCGGCGGCCCGTCCGGCTTGCACCAGTTGGTTGAGCTGATGCAATCTGCTAACTGGATCGTAGAGAAACGCCGTGAGCATCAAAAATGCAACCAGATCGCCGATCTGCATCGTGCCCGTTAGCACGGCGTGACTGCCAAACCCAAGCACGAGCAGTGCGCCGACTGCTTCAAACATCGACATCGACGGGCTGTAAATTGCCCATACTCGCATCACCACCAGCGTGGCGTGCCGCAATTGATCGCTTACTCGGTTAAATCGTGCGTGCTCTTCCTTCTCGCGCACGAAACTCTTGATCTGCCGGACGCCAGCAAGATTGTCGTGCAGTAGCGCGTTCATGTCAGACGAGGCCCGGCGTTGCGAACGGTAGCGCCGGTGCGCAGTCAGCGTGTAAGTAAGCGCGCCGGCTATGAGCAATGGAAATGGCGCTAGTACGAGCAACGCCAGCTTCACGTTCAGATAAAACATCACGCTCATGACGATGATCACTTGCAGGACCGCGACCACGCCCTGCTCGATTCCGTCAATCAACACGCGCTCCACCGAGTTCACGTCTTCGATTACGCGAGTCATCAGATCGCCCGTGGCGCGATTATCGAACCAGCGCAGCGGCAGGAGTTGAATGTGCGAATACAAATCGCTGCGCAAATCGAAGATCACCTTTTGCTCGAACGTGTTGTTAAGCACGATGCGCAGCGCGTTAAATCCGTGTTGAACAAGAAACGCCAGTGCCACCAGCAGAATCAACGGCAGCAATTTGTCCGGCCGATTCGCGCGCACGACATCATTGATAATCCATTTCGTGGCTGCCGGGAAAACGACCACCATCAGCGTGCTCAGGATCGCGCATGTCAATGTGCCGGCGGCCATCCAAGGGTGCCGCTTCAAATAGGCAAAAACACGCCAGATCGTTTTCATCGCGCAATCAACCTCAACGCTCCGGTTCTCACGTCAAGGTAAGCGCGCCTTACTCGCCCAGCGAAGCGATCTCATACGCTCAGTTCCTTCAGCCAGCCGCTACTCTTTGGTAGCATTCAAAAGTTTAGGCTTGCTAATTGCCGCGCGCGGAGTCAAACCAGCGCTCGCTATGAAGACTCTATCTGGAAGATTCCGGTTTGTTGTATTCGGCGTAATCGTGATCGTTGCGGTCGTCAGCTGCTGCAACTTTCCATTCATCCCAGACATCGCATCGTACTCTGTGGAGATTGGAGGTAAGCAGAAAGCTTCGACATATGTTGAGTGGAAGGACGAGCGTCAGTTCGAGAACGCGTTGAAACAGGTTCGTGGCCATGAGGATAAGGGGGCGAGTTATTGCCTCTGTGTTATGAGGACGCCCCACGCTACACACCGGCGGATCCCCTATAGCAAGTGCCCTCGGGGTTACGAGTGCCCTCCGGGAAATATCAGGACTGTTAAGGTCACAAAATCCAAAGCCGCGGACAACATAGCGGCTGGAGAATCTGCCGTTAACGACCCTCACGTTACGTACAGGGTTCAATCTCCTTATCCAGGTGACATAACCCAGGTTCTCGACGCGCTCAAACAATAGGCAGCGCCATTATCTAGGTCGCTTCTGAAAACTGGATGGGTCTTCCGCCAAAAGTATGTTTATGCGGCGTGGTTTTGCCTGCATTTTCTGCTGATCGTTTCATTCTCTTGTCGGGAAACGCTGCGGTTGGTGGCGGAGGGACCAACGATTTTTCCTGCTTCCTTTAAGACTTTTTCGCAAAAAGCCGAGACGGCTGTTTCCATCGCGCTCGGCCAGTATTTGACCGCGTCAAACGCGATCCGACAAGCGCTCGCAACTTATCTGCATCTTGCCGGAATCGAAACGGGTTATGGCTACTTTGCGCCAAATGTGCCAGGCAGTTACAGGCTCGTTTTTGAGTTACACTACCCCGATGGCCGAGTGGAATACGAGCTGCCATCGGTCAGCGGCGCCGCGGCCGGCTTGCGCATAGCCAGTCTGCTGGACACGATCGGGCGCACTCCCTACGAAGTCCTGCGGGAACATCTGGTGAAAACGCTGGCGAGATCTGTTTGGCGCGAGCATCCCGAGGTGCAAACGGTTCGCGCCGTGTTTGGATCGATCCGTTTGCCAACCGTAAGTCAGTTCGAGCACGGTCAAAGAGAATCGTCCGAGTTTCTATACGCTTACGATTTCAGCATTCAGAACGAGCCGCCCGAACCGAAGGATCGCTGAATAGAATGCAAACATCGAGGGAACGGCTACTCGAATTTCTGTTTCCAGCAGAGACGGATAATTGGCTGGCAGTCTTACGGGTCGGTCTTGGTTTCCAGGTAGTGTGTTATTCCTTGTCTCTACGAAACGATTGGAATTATCTGCTTTCGGGAACCGCCAGTGGTTTGGTCACCC
>QHNF01000475.1:0-1508 GCA_003218345.1 Verrucomicrobiota bacterium
AAAGATGAATGCGGTCAGCGTAATCGAGCATTCTCCTCTTCCGAATTCCCCTGTTAGCCCCAGTCCCGCAAAAGCGATCGCCCTGGGTCTGCTCGGCGGCCTCGCCGCCGGACTTGCGTTTGTTGTCGGCACCGATGCGCTCGATCGCTCCGTCAAAACTGTGGACCAGGCAGAAACGACACTTGGACTGCCTGTCTTTGCAGCTGTTCCCGAAACCACTGATGAAGGCCCCGTCACCCGCTTAAAGCGGCGAAGGAGAGTTTTCGGAAGCTCGAACTATCGGGTCGTGGTGGAAACTCCCGAAAGTCCAGCGGCGGAAGCCTTTCGTAATTTGCGCGCTGCGCTTTCGCTTTTGGGCCCTGAAGCGGAGCGCAAGGTTTCAATCTTTACCAGTGCTCTGCCTAACGAAGGAAAGAGTTTTACCAGCGCCAATTATTCTCTAGCTCTGGCGCAGCAAGGCTATCGCGTTCTTCTCATCGATGGCGACCTGCGCCGGCCAAACATGCATAGGATTTTCCGTTTTCCCGATGCGATCACAAATAGTTCCGACAAAGACAGCGCGCCGGGAGTGATAGATTGCCTCGTGGGCGAAGCAGACGTAGCCTCAGCGGCACGCCCGATTCCCGCTGGAGAAATCGAGATTGTGGGCGATAACATTGCGGTGAGCGGAAAGATTCTCACCGCGACGGGGGGCCAGCTTTCCGTCCTTGCAGGCGGACGACGTGCGCCCAATCCGGCCGAGATTCTTGCCGGGCCATTTTTCGGTCAGTTAGTTGCTGAGGCTGCAAAACTTTTTGATCGAGTAGTGATCGATAGCGCGCCAGTCCTGGCAGTCAGCGACACTCTCCTCATGACTCCATATGCACAGACTGTGTGCATTGTTCTTCGAGCGCGAAAAACGCCGCGACCGGCTGTCCGCCGCGCAATTTCCCTATTAATGAGCTCAGGCATTCGCCCGGCCGGTCTGGTTCTCAATCGATTGCGGCGGAACCGCGGCGTTGGCTATTATTATTATTATGCCTCGCATGGCTATGGCGCAGGTGAAGGATCGTACTCCCGCAGCTACGGCCGCCACTCCAGTTCCGACCGCGAAGATAACGGCGCGTAGTCCAATAGACAATAACGCGCAAGCTGCAATGGTTCGTTAGTAGCACGGACCTAGGTTTCTGACCGCTGATTTCTGCCTCTCTGACCTCTGGCGCCATCCTGCACTTCCCCAGCAAAGGCCCAGATAAGTTGCCGCATACAATTGGATCGAGGCAATCTGAAGTGGAAAATCAACCAGCGCGTGTAACGCCACTCCTATAAGCGCTATGAGAACCAAAGGCTGCAGCAATCGTCTCCGCGGCATCCAGCCCGGCGCATACTTTCTATAACTGCGAATCCCTACTGCTATTCCTCCGAAAATTAGCAGTGCCCACAGACTGCTTCCGAGCCAGCCCCATTCCAGTAAGGTCTGCAAGTAATCCTCGTGCAAGAATCTCCAGGTTCCAGGAACGTGGTCAACC
>QHNF01000475.1:1575-2803 GCA_003218345.1 Verrucomicrobiota bacterium
CCTATCGCCACACGCGAAGCCAGCCAGCGAGCATCCGTCCGTTCGCTCACCGATTGCCAACGGTTGAGCGGTTGTTCCAAATGCGTCGCCTGAGCTAGCGCAATCAGCGTCAAAAGGATGGCGATAGCGCCCGCGAAAGCGACGCCCTTTTCTGTGCTCGAAAACGTTCGCAACAGTGTTGCCCCAAATTGCACACACATCGCAACCAGCAACAAAACAGCGACCAACTGCGCCATGCGCGAGGTATTAGCCATCACGCCCGCAAGGGTTACAAGAAAAATGCTTATCCACAGTGCGCGCATCCCGGGATGAGATCGTTTGGTAAAAGCGCGGATAGCTAGACCGGCAGTCAGTGGCCATACGAGGTTCAAGAACGCCCCGGCATTCCCGTGGTAATAATATGTCGCAAAAAAAGTGCTGACTGCCGACGGCGGCGCGACTTGCCAGAAGATCATCCGCGCACCAGTCGCTTTCTGGAGTAGACCGAGAAATGCAATCGAGCCGGCGACGAGACCAATAACGTACCAGAGTCGAAGTAACCATCGATTACTCTGCGAAAGATCAACAACAAACAACATCGTGCCAAGAAGCAACGCGCCCCGTATCATCCATGCCGCACTGATCGCGTAATCAACAGAGCCAGCCAAAGGCGGTGCGAAATTTCGCAACGGAACGAAAGCAGAGAAATCTGAGTCGTAGATCGACCTCGCGTTTAAGACCATCCAGCCCCCAATGCCGATTAGGGCACATATTAGAAACAGCAAAGGGCGCGGAAACGCTGGCCATCGTCTATTAACGATCAGTTCGACAGCCCAAAGAATGAGCGTGGCCAACATGGATACTGGCGGGCGTTGTGCCACCGTACGCCCATGGAGCATAGATAAGCGCAGCCAAAAAAATCCACCGAGATACAGTGCAGAAGATGTCAGCTGTCACACGTCGCAGGTGAGAGTTTAGTGGTTAACTTAAAGTCTCGGCCCTAGTTATCGATTATCCCTTATCCGTTATCGCCTGCTTGCCATCGCCAGCTGTCGCCAGCTGCATGCTTCAGGTAATTCATGTACCCGCGATGATCGGCGGGTTCCCCTCACCGCCCTTTTCCAAACAGCATCGTATACATCGTTTTCAACACGATCATGGCATCGAGCTTCAGTGAGTAATGCCGGATGTAGTAGAGGTCGTATTTCAACTTCTCGACCGCGTCTTCATCGCTTTCGCCGTAAGGATA
>QHNF01000078.1 GCA_003218345.1 Verrucomicrobiota bacterium
TCCACCATGTTTAATCGCGCAGGCGGGGCGCCCACTTTCGCAGTCGGCATGGCAAATATGTTTGCGCGGATCTCCGCCAAGCCGACTGCGCTTGCGCTGTGGTATCACTTCGCGATCATGTTTGAAGCTCTATTCATTCTCACAACGATCGATGCCGGGACACGTGTAGGGCGATTTTTGCTTCAGGACTTTCTGGGCAATCTCTGGCGTCCGCTCGGCGACACGCGTTCGTGGAGCGCGAATTTTTTTTCCAGTGTTTTACTGGTCGGGGCATGGGGCTGGTTCTTGTATGAGGGTGTCGATCCTCTTGGCGGCATCAACTCGCTTTGGCCGCTATTCGGACTTGCCAATCAATTGCTGTCGGTCGTCGCACTTTGCCTCGGCACAACGCTCCTGATCAAAATGCGGAAAAGCAAATATCTCTTCATAACTCTGGTTCCACTTTGCTTCATGTGCGCGGTCACATTCTCGGCTGGTTATTTGAAGGTCTTCTCACCCGATCCGAGGCTCGGTTTTTTGAGCGGCGCCCGCTCGCTTTTAAGTCAGGCGACAGCGCTTACCGATGCGACAAAGGCGGCTGATTTAACGAGACAAGCAGGTATCTGGCGATTTGACGCGTTTGTGGCTGTTTTCTTCCTTGTCCTTGTGTTCCTCATCGTGCTGGGCTCGGCAAAACAATGGTGGCAATTACTCCGCGGAACCAAACGCGTCGTTCTGCACGAAAGCGAATTTGTCCCGCTCGGCGCGGTGTAGCGCGAGCGTCTCGCTTGCGCGATGAAGAAGGCGCAAGCCGGAGGCTCGCTGTACCTTATCAATATAAATCCTGCCGGCGATGAGCGAAGGACTCTACCCGACTCCGGACTGAGGTCACAAGTTCTGCTGATAAATCCGCCTGAATGAGTTCTTCGCGGTCTGCCGACGCGGCCGCAATCACTGATAGCAGAGCTCCCACAAAACCACAGGTCATCGTCTTTCCCGACGCGGTTCGATGCAATCACGTAGCTCTGGTTTTCTATCGCGCGTGCCAGGGCGAGTGTCCGAAAATGTTCAAGGCGCGGGAAGGGCCAGGCAGAAGAGATAATAAAGGCGCCGACATTCTGTTCGATAGCCAGTTTTCTGTACATCTCCGGAAACCGAAGGTCATAACAAATGCTGAAACCAAAGCGCAGACCGCCATAGGCAACGCTGGCAAACGTATCGCCCGGAGTAAAGCACTTCTGCTCTTCAACGGGCGCGACTGCGTACAGGTGAGTCTTGCGATATTTCGCCGTGATGTTGCCCTTCTGATCGACAAAAACGTGCGAATTGTAAATTACCGCGCCATCCCGCTCCGAAATACCGCTGACGATTGCAATCGAGAGCTTCTTGGCGATGTCTTGGAGTTCGGGAAGGAAACCGCTGCCCCATGAACTAGCGTGAGTTTGAATTACCGGCATCGAGTAGCCGGTATCAATCATCTCTGGAAAAACAATCAGCTCCGCGCCGCTCTCCCTGGCTCGGCGAGAAAAATCGCGAGCCTTGAGAAGGTTCGCGTTGGGATCGCCGAGCGAACACGAAATTTGAGCAACTGCAATCTTCACCTGGACTCGGTCAAATGATTTCCGGCTACGCCGCAATCGGCCTGCGGTAACCGAAAAATTCACGCTTCTTAATCATACGCACGACTTCTGGTGGGACCATTCGCTCCCAGGTGGTGTCCCCAGATTGTAATCTGCTCAACACGTCGGGCGGATGAATTCGCAAATATTCTGGATGATAGTCGGTAATCTCCTGGACGAATTGATTGTCGATCAAATATCGGAACAGCGAGCGAAGATTTGGCGCAACTTTGATTTGTGTTGCGCTGACGATCTTGCCGGTCGCTTCGTCAATCATTGGATAAACATAAAGCTTTAGTCCTCCCTTAAACATCCGGCCAAGCGCTTCCAGAATTCCGCCTTCCAAGTTCAGGTAATATTTTTCCTCGAAGATTTCGATTAGACTGGGTACACCCATGACAAGGCCAATATTTTTGTTCGTATAGCGAAAGAGATATCCCGCCAGCCGATAATATTCCCCGAACCTTGAGATTAAGACGGTTCGCCCCAGGGTACCGAGGATATCCACACGAGCGAGAAAGTCTGCGTGATTGAGCTGTCCCCCGGCGAGCAAATTTTCAAGCGTCATTTCCATGAGGACGACAAGATCCTCTTGCGAACAATCGGATTGCGCGAGAAAGACACGGCATGCGCCATCGAGCATGTCGTTGGTGGCATAAGTAACGGGACGAAAACTCCCGCGCTCGACCAGTATCGCTTTTTTGTAAAACACTTCAGCCGGCTGAACGGTCTCGCCGTCTGCTTTAAACATCACGGCGTTCGTCAGCCCTTGGCTGACCAACTGCAAACTCATTAAGCGATTATCGGCTCCTTGAAATGCGGGTCCGGAAAATTTGATCATGTCCACTTCAATTCGACCCGGAGCGAGATTTTCCTGAAGTGATGAAATCAGTTTCTCCGGCTCGTCATGATAAAACGCTCCATAAAGGAGATTGACACCGACGACACCAAGCGCCTCCTGTTGCTCGACATTAGCTTCATCAAGCATCCGCACATGGATGATAATCTGGCTTGGTTCAGTGCGCGGCCGGGGTTGAAATCGCACACCAAGCCAGCCGTGGGATTCATTGTGGTGCTTAAAACTGCGCGCCGCGACCGTGTCAGCGAAAACAAAAAATGTTTTCTCGGCTCCGAATTTTGCGTCGAGTCGCTCCACGAGAAGGCCGTATTCATGGTCAAGCATTGTCTGAAGACGAACACGGCTGACATAACGGTCGGCCGGCCCATAAATCGCGTCGCTGAAAGTCATGTCGTAGGCAGACATCGTTTTGGCGATGGTGCTTGCCGCACCGCCTACATGGAAGAATCGACGCGCCACTTCCTGGCCCGCCCCGATCTCGGCGAACGTGCCGTATTTGCTAACGTCCAGATTAATCTGGAGAGCCTTCTTATCAGTGGCGATCTCCATTTCAGGGTTCATACAATTTCTGTAGTGGGGATTTCCGATCGTCGCAAATCAGAGAAGCGGCGTGCAGAGGACTGCCCGCCCTACCAAATCCGAGGTGGTAGGGCGCGTCACTCCGTGCGCGCCGCAGGTGGGCCAGCAATTGGCAGCGGCGCGTCCGGTCTTGGGCCAGTCTTATTCTTCCAAAGCGAGGCGGCTACAGGCGCACTTGCTCGGCGTCCTTCGCTGGAATCCAACCACGCAGGTTGTCGGGCAGCGCTGCATACACCCAGTCGCCGCGCACGCTTAGGATTTTGATCTCGCTGCCTGGAGGCAATGCCAGGACGCTGTTCGCCGTGTCCGCCGTGGCAAGCCGCGCCTGCACATCTTTTCCCGTCACAATAGCGAGCGCACGACCTTTGCTGCCGTACTCGAATTTGTAAATCGCACAGATAGCAATGCCGAAGACCAGCAAGCAACAGATCGATGTAGCGATTAAGATGGCCGATCGGCGACGCGCGAAAATCACGGCTACAATGCCAAAAATCGCCAGCCAAAAAGCGGCGGCCGCCACGATGCTGTACTGGTTGATGCTGGCAAATTGCAAATACCGCTCAAGCCAGCCTTGTTGCATCTCCAGCGCGCGCGCTTCGTCGCGTGCGATCTGTAAATTGGCAGCGGTCTCTGGATGATGTCGCTCTAGCGCGAGCGCGCGTTCGTAATTCAAAATCGCGTGTCCAAAATCGCCTGTGCGGAAATAAGCATTGCCGAGATCATAAAATAGGTTTGCGCTCCACTGTCCCGCGCGAACGAGCGCCTCGTAACCGGAAATCGCTTCCTTGAAATGCCCCTGTGCGTACTCCTGGTTTGCTTTTGAAAACTCTACGTCTTCTGATTGCGCAAGCGCAGATGAAACCACCACTGCGCAAATCACGGCACAGCAAACATCGATGATGTAGCGCGAGCGTCCTGGCTTGCGTGTCTGGAATGTTTCGCAAGCAGGGATGCTTGCGCTACTATTTTTGCGCGTAATCATGTTCGCAAATTTTCAATCAACTTCAGCACGTCGCGGCGGTTTTCCGGAGAGATCCTTCCGGGCCCGTTATGCGCTCCGCTGTATTGCCATTCGTCGCTTTGCTCAAATAACCGGCGCAGCCGGTCACGCGAGTCGCTGTTAAGCTTGAAAGTTTCGGCCGCAGTGTCCACGTCCACCATGTTCGGATCGATCCGGCGGCCGCCGGACGCCAGCGCGGCTTTGACGCGAATAACTCTGGAGGCTTCGGCGTAATATTCTCGTGGCGATACGTCGTTGCGATGCAATTTGTGCATCAGCTGAGACGCCTCATGGTGCAGCGCTGCAATCCGTCGCGCTTCGCGATTATCGATCCTTGCTCGTCGAATTTTCCAGGCGGCAAATCCAAGCAAGCCAAGTAATGGAATCAATTGCCCCATCCAGAAAAGAGGCCACGTGTAGATCGGTGCAAATGATGCCGCTGCCCGGGGCCGCTCCGTCAACTGATATAGAATATCCTGCGGCTTCGTTGTAGCCGGGATTGGTGATCCCGGCCGCGCGGCACTCGTCGGCGCTAGCGACCCAGTCTGTGTCGCCGCGACACTTGGAGCCGGCGCTGCGCCGCCCTGCACACTGATCGCAATCGGTTCGCTGCGCAGCGTCACATATTGCTCCTTCACCGGATCGAAATACGAAAATGCAAGCACTGGCATGGCTTGCTTTTTTTCGTTGGGCGAAAGCACCGTCTCGAAAGTTTTCGTCCCACTGATGCCGACCTCGTCGTCCTGTTTGAACTTTGAAGACGGCGGATATTTGTGCCAGCCGTGCTCGTCTTCGATCACTGGCGCATTCACACGATCGAAGTTGCCACGTCCTGAGATCGTCGACGTGACAGTGATCGGATCGCCCACTTGCACACTGTTGGGTTTTGCGTCGGTTGCCATTGTGAAATTTCCGATTGCGCCTGAAAAACTCAGGGGCGCGTTTGGCGGCAGCGGTTTTACCTCAAGGGCCACAGGTTCGCTCCTGATCTGTACCTCGCGGCGCTCGGCCAACTGGCTAAACGGATTGGAAAAGAATGGATCAGAGAAGGGATCATCCTGATCGAACAGGTCGAACGGCGAACGCGAACGCGAGCGTGGCGAGCTTGGTCTTCGCGGCACTAACACCTGCGCCTTTGCTTTGACCGGCCCGATTTCAAATTTTCCCGCGCGCGCCGCAGCAATCGCGGTTTTATATGTCACCACCTGGTAAGGCCTGCCATTGATCGATTCCGAATTTTCTCCAGATTCCTGCAATTTTTGCGCGGTAAATCCTTGTCCGGTGATTTCCGGAGGCTCAACGAGTCTTGGATGAACGCGCGGATCAAATCCCATTCGAATCTGAACAGGAACAATTTCGCCGACATAAGCGACCTTCTTCGGCACAATCAATTCGGCGAAAACCAGCTCGCTTGCGGTAACCGGTTGGGTGGCACGACCTGGCCGAGCGCCGGACGAACGGCCCGACGAGTCCGCGACATTTAAGACCAGCTCCTGTGTTCGTAGTAGCTTACCACCAGCGCGAATTGTTTGAGGCGGAATCGTGAATCGGCCTGCTCTGAGCGGCAGAACTGTGTA
>QHNF01000079.1 GCA_003218345.1 Verrucomicrobiota bacterium
GCTCTAACCAATTGAGCTAAGGCTCCTCGGGAAGACAAAGTGTAGAGTCGGCCGTACTCAGCCGCAACTCGGCCCTGTTTTCGTCTCTTGCTCATGCTCGTAATGTGAAAGAGCAGGAGCAAGCACAACGATTATGCCGCAACACCAGATCGACATCATGGTTGAACATTTTGTAGACGTACGGCATCGAACATTGCGTAATGTCCCCACCAAAGGTATAATGACACACGGTTCGGCGGATCGACCCAAACCATAAATGAGCGACGAGCGCAGCGAGGGACTTCAGGGCGGGGAAGGGGACGCAGGTCCGGATAATCTTCTCGATTCATTTGATCGGGTGATTGGGTCATTGCCACCGGGCGATCCGATCCGGCGCGATCTGCTGGAGTTGCGTCCGCAAATTAACGATCAGCAAGAGACGATGGTCGAAGCGCGCCGCATGATCGAGAAACTCGAAGAAGTCATAAAGAAAGTGACTTCGCCTGCAAACCGGATCGGCACGTTTCTCGGCGCCACATCGAAAGATACCGCGCACATCGTTGTGGGAGGCGCGGATTATTATTGTAATGTCGATCCGCGCATTCCGCTTGCGAAATTGAAAAAGGGGACGCGCGTCCTGGTGAACGAAGCGTTCGTCATCGTTGGCGATCTCGGGTTCGAAACGGCTGGCCCGATAACAAAAGTCACCGAAATACTGGGCGACGATCGATTGCGCGTCGGCTCGGAGCACGGATTGCAATCCATGGTGCTCCAGCGTTCTGCCGATCTAGCGCACTCTACTTTGAAATCAGGTGACGAAGTTCGCGTTGACTCGAATTACCGGATGGCGCTGGAAATGCTTTCGAGCACAAAATCGCACGAACATTATCTCGATAATGTGCCCGAGCTGCCGTGGGAAAAGGTCGGCGGCCAAGAGACGGCGCTCCAGGCGATCAAAGATGCCATCGAGCTCCCGCTCTTACATGTTGATCTTTTCCAAAAATTTCAGCACGCCACGCCGAAAGGTTTTTTGCTTTACGGTCCACCGGGTTGCGGGAAGACACTGATTGGAAAGGCGACGGCTTTTAATTTGACCAAGCAGCTTCGGGAAAAAGCGGGAACTGAGATGCAGGAATATTTCATGCACGTCAAAGGTCCCGAGATTCTGAACATGTGGGTGGGCGAATCGGAACGAATGGTGCGCGAAATTTTTGCCACGGCTCGTGAAAAACGGAGCGAAGGTTTCATGCCATTTCTGTTTATCGACGAGGCAGAATCGATTCTCGGCACCCGCCGCGCGTCCCGTCACTCGAACATTCTTTCTACGCTGGTCCCTATGTTTTGCTCGGAGATGGATGGGATCGATTCCCTTAACGACGTGGTAATTATTCTCGCTTCCAATCGCGCCGATCTGATCGATCCGGCAATTCTGCGACCGGGCCGGATCGATCGAAAGATCAAGGTCAATCGGCCGGACAAGGTTGGCGCGCGGGAGATTTACCGTATCTACCTGACGGACGCTCTTCCGTACGATGGTGTGCTTGCGAAAGAAGTCGATGGAATGGGCGCGTCGATCGAGCGTTTAATCGAGCGCTTTGTGGACTGGCAGTTTACCCGCCGCGACGAAAACAAATTTCTGGAGGTCACGCTGCGCAGCGGGCGCAAGGAGACGCTTTACCGCAGCGATCTCATCAGTGGCGCGATCATCGCCTCGATCGTAGAACGCGCGAAAGCGTTGGCGATTAAACGGGCTATTGCCACTCAACAGGACGAGGGAATTCGGGAAACGGATTTGCAGCTCGCGTTCAACGCCGAGTATGAAGAGAATGATATTTTCCCGACTACTGACATCACCGAAGACTGGCTGAAGCTGATCGATTACGATCCGGAAAACGTCGTCAAAATTTCGCCGGTAAAACCGGTTTCCGATGCGCGCTCGCGCGCGACGTTTGGCGTGATCTGAGCCACGAAGGAAAAATGGCCGCTGTGCCGCACCGATTAATTTGATCTCGGATTGTGCCTTGGCTGGGTAATCTCGGAAGATAGCAGGATCTGATGAAACGCGTCTTTGGGCTGGAGACGGAGTACGGCATCACGCTCGGCGGTGCGGATACTGTCGATGTAGTGGCCGAATCGATCGAGCTCGTGCGGCGTTACACTGAGAACGGCGCGCTGATGAAATGGGATTATGAACTGGAAGATCCACACCTCGATGCGCGTGGGTTTCGCGCGCGCGAATTACTTCAGGACACCGACGAATCGGCTTACTATGAGATCGATAAACGTCGTCCACTCAGCTTCGAGGAAATAAAAAGCGATCTTGTCCTTTCAAACGGCGCCCGGTTTTACAACGATCACGCGCACCCGGAATATTCCACGCCGGAGTGTACAACTCTTCGGCAGATCGTCGCACAGGACAAAGCCGGTGAGCGCATTTTAGCGGAGTGCGCGCGGCGTCGAAATCAGAAGTTGCCGCCCGGATATGAAGTTCGTCTTTACAAAAACAACACCGACTTTGCCGGGCACAGCTACGGTTGTCACGACAATTACCTGATGCGTCGCCACGTCGCATGGGACCGGATCGTCGCCGGAATCCTGCCATTTCTCATTACTCGTCAGATTTTCGCCGGCGCTGGCAAGATGGGCGTTGAAGCGGAGAGCGCGCAGAGCGAGCCTGGGATTTATCAAATCTCGCAACGCGCCGATTTCTTCAGTGTGGTGGTGAGCATTGATACGATGAATCGCCGCCCTTTGATCAACACGCGCGACGAGCCGCATGTGGACGCGAGCCGGTATCGCCGGTTTCACGTTATCTTGGGCGATTCAAATATGAGCGAATGGGCCACGGCGATGAAAATTGGGACCACAGCGCTCATTCTTGATTTGATTGAACGCGGAGAAGCGCCCCAACTTGAGATCGCGCAACCCGTTGATGCAAACAAATCGATCAGCCGCGATCAAACTTATGATTGGATCATCGAACTAAAAGATGGCCGCAAGATCTCTGCAATCGAGGTGCAACGGATCTATTTGCGCGCCGCCGCCAGTAGGCTGGACAACAGCGCGAGCGAAGATTGCCAATGGGTCTTGCGCGAATGGGAAAATGTCCTGAACGATCTCGAGCGCGACGTGATGTTAACGCGGGACCGCGTCGATTGGACGGCCAAGAAGTTTTTGCTGGACGCATTGCAGACAGAGGAAAAACTTTCCTGGAGCGACCCTTGGCTGCAATCCATCGATCTGGAATATCACAATCTCGATCTCGACCGCGGCTTATACTACGAACTGCTGCGCAAGAATTTGATGCGCCGCGTCACGAACGAGGATGAAATCAAGACGTCTATATTCAGCCCGCCCGAGACTACCCGCGCGTTTTTCCGTGGCCGCGCCGTCGCGCGTTTCAACGACGAGATTTCCTCCATTCAGTGGGACGAAATCGTTTTCACAAACGGAGCGCAATCATGTCGTGTCGCGCTGCCAGAAGCAGCGATGAATAAGCGCCTGGAGGTACTCAATCACGCCGCGCGCAACGGGAAGGATTTCAGCGAATTTATTCGCGCGATTAGTGAGATCAGCGATTAGCAGTAGCCCACGAACCGTCCTTCGCCGGACGGCGGAGATTCGGGTAGCGCACGCGTCTCGCGTGCTGGTTTCCGCGTCCCGCCGAAACAATCTTTCGTGAACGCTTCCAACTCCGGAATCCTGGCGCAGAGCTAGGAAAGTTCGCGTTGGCGAGACGCCCGCGCAGGTACGCAAGACGCGTGTGCTAGCCAGACTAACTGCTGCGCAAACTAAGCACGTTCTGCAATTCGCAATCGGATTCACTCCCACTCGATCGTGCTGGGCGGTTTGCTTGAGATATCGTAGCAGACGCGGTTGACGCCTTTGACTTCGTTGCTGATGCGGCTCGAAATACGCGCCAATAATTCGTAGGGAACACGGACCCAGTCGGCAGTCATGCCATCCTGACTTTCGACGATGCGAAGCACGACTGTGTTTTCGTAGGTCCGTTGATCGCCCATCACGCCGACTGATTGCACGGGAAGCAAGACAGCAAACGATTGCCAGACCTTGTAATACCAATCAGCGGCTTCCATTTCACTTTGCACGATCGTGTCCGCTTCCCGGAGGATGGATAATCGCTCGGGCGTAACTTCGCCGAGAATTCGTACGGCGAGACCTGGTCCCGGAAAGGGCTGGCGATACACCATCTCCTTAGGCAAACCGAGCTGCAACCCTGCCTGTCGCACTTCGTCTTTGAACAATTGGCGCACAGGCTCGACGAGCTCGAAGTGCATTTTCTCTGGCAACCCACCAACGTTGTGATGGCTCTTGATCACGTGCGCGGGATTGCCCTCGATCGACACGCTCTCAATCACATCGGGGTAGAGAGTGCCTTGTGCGAGAAATTTGTAACCGCCATATCCGCCATGGGACGGACTCGCTGCGGCGAGTTTGCGTTCGCCATTCCTCCGGTCTTCTTCCAGCAATTCCTCCGTCGCCCGTTGAAATACTTCGATAAATTCATTGCCGATTAGCTTTCGCTTGGTTTCGGGGTCGGTTACGCCTTTGAGCAGTGCGAGAAAACGTTCGCTCGCGTCCACGTATTTCAGACGCACATGGAAGTTCTCGCCGAACACGCGCTGCACAATTTCTTCTTCACGCGCGCGCAAGAGTCCGTTGTTCACGAAAATGCAGGTGAGTTGATCGCCGATTGCTTTGTGCAGGAGCGCAGCTGTCACTGAAGAATCAACGCCGCCACTCAAACCGAGCACCACCTTCTGATCGCCGACCTGTTTCCTGACGCGCGCACAAGCTTCTTCAATGAAGGAACCCATGGTCCAATCCATCGCGCAGTGGCAGATATGATAGACAAAATTCTGCAGAATCTCCTTCCCACGGGGCGTGTGCGCGACTTCGGGATGAAATTGCAGGCCGTAGAGTTTTCGTTGTGGATCTTCTACCGCGGCGAAGTCGCAACCTTCGGTTGTCCCAATGACACGAAAACCTTTCGGCAACACTGTGACTTCATCGCCATGGCTGTTCCAGACATCGACCTGGTGGCCT
>QHNF01000080.1 GCA_003218345.1 Verrucomicrobiota bacterium
GTATGATAGGATTCCGGGTGCTGGAACGATAGCGCCAGCAGATAGCCTTGGAAAATGCACAGCCCCAATGTCGCGTAGCGCGTCAACTGCATGATCTTTTGGCGCCCGCCATCTTCGCGTGCCATCCTGCCAAGCTGCGGAATCACCGCGGTCAGCAACTGCATCATGATCGATGCGCTGATGTAAGGCATGATGCCCAGGGAGAAGATCGCGCAATTTTCAAGCGCACCACCACTGAACAAGTTAAAGAGCGCCGCCAGTCCGCCTCCAGTGCGCTGGCTCAAGGAAGTGCGAAACCATTCCTGCAACACGCCTTGATTCACGCCCGGAGTCGTAATCGCCGCTCCTAAACGGACAACCACAATCACCGCCAGCGTAAACAAAATGCGCCGACGCAATTCCGGTATCTTAACCGTGTTTAGAAACGCCGAAACCATCCGCTAATTTGGAACATCGCCTGCCGGGAAGCTAGCTCTCTTGCGATGTTTTGTTTTTTGCTTGCAACTTCGCCTTCGCCGATGGCTTCTTTGACGATTTTTTCTTCCCCGTCGCCTGTGACACAGATTCGGCGGGCGCTTGCTTCGCCGAGATTTCAGCCGCCGCGGCGGCATGGACTCGTTGTGTCTTTGGCGCTCCTCCCTCACGCAGCGTAACGGTCCCCCCGGCCTTCTCGATTTTTTCCCGGGCTGTCGCGCTGACTTTATCGGCTTCCACCGTCAGGCCGTGCTTTAATTCGCCGTCGCCAAGAATTTTTATCCCTGCAAAATGACCTCGGACGAGGTTTGACTCACGCAATAGTTTTTCGTTCACCGCGGTTCCCGGCTCGAATGCGTTGAGGTCGTCGAGGTCCAAAATCGCATAATTTTTGTGAAAGGCCGCGTTATTAAACCCGCGCTTCGGCAATCGTCGAATCAGCGGCATCTGCCCACCTTCGAACCCAAGCCGAATGCTCCCGCCGGAGCGCGCCTTTTGCCCTTTGTGACCTTTGCCGCTCGTCTTTCCGTGCCCTGAACTTTCACCGCAACCCAGGCGCTTGACGCGATGTCGCGAGCCGGGACGCGGCCGCAAATTATGAAGACGCATCATGTTGGTTGCCTTTTCCGTCGGCGAAATGAATTCCGCGCACTTTAAAAATTTCGTCGCGTCGTCGAAGTGATCGCAATGCGGCTATCGTCGCCTTTACTACGTTCGCGTGATTACTTGAGCCGAGCGACTTTGCGAGCACGTCGCGAATGCCAGCCGCTTCAGCCACGGCCCGTACACCTCCTCCGGCGATAACCCCGGTCCCCGGCGACGCAGGACGCAACAGCACTCGCGCTCCATCGTATTCGCCAATTACTTCGTGTGGGATCGTGTTTTCGCGCAATGAAACTTTTTTCATCGCTTTGCGGGCTGCTTCGGAGGCTTTTCGAATCGCCTCTGAAACTTCGTTGGCCTTGCCAAATCCGCAGCCCACTTTTCCATCGTGATCTCCAGCCACGATCAACGCGCTGAAGCTAAAACGCCGCCCGCCCTTCACGACTTTCGCGCACCGGTTGATGAAAACGACTTTCTCGGTCGTATCGCCCCTTGCCGCGGGAGTCCTGTCTTGCCTGCGCGAGTCCGGCCGCCTGCCTGAAGTTGTTTGAGCCATGAATTAAAATTTTAAGCCGCCTGCGCGTGCTGCGTCTGCCAATGCCTTCACTTTTCCGTGATAAACGAAGCCGCCGCGATCAAAAACGACTCGCTCAAGTTTCTTGGCCAGCAGACGTTCGGCGATCGCCTTGCCAATTCGTTCCGCCGCAGCCCGGTTTGCGGCGGCTTTATTTTTGTCGACCAAGGAACGCTCCGTTGTCGATGCAGCGGCCAGCGTTCGTCCAGCATCATCATCGATCACCTGAGCGTAAACGTGTTTCCCAGAGAAATGAACTGCCAGCCGCGGCCGTCGCGCCGTGCCGGCAACTTTTTTTCTGATCCTTTGATGAACGCGCTGCCGCGCTGCCTTACGAGTCCTCACCATACTATTGAACGGTTTTG
The DNA here is from genome assembly GCA_003218345.1 of Verrucomicrobiota bacterium. Lineage (GTDB taxonomy): Bacteria > Verrucomicrobiota > Verrucomicrobiia > Chthoniobacterales > UBA10450 > Udaeobacter. Next base: position 2,017 of record QHNF01000080.1, read on the forward strand.
CCCTCTTTGCGCCGGATTTGCTCGCCCGCGTAGCGAACGCCTTTGCCTTTGTACGGTTCCGGAGGATAAAAGCGACGAATGTCGGCCGCCACCTGGCCAACCAATTTTTTATCGACGCCTTGGACCGTGATCTTCGTGTTGTCCGCGACAGTGACTTTAATGTCCTTCGGAATTGAAAATGGAATCGGATGCGAGAAGCCGAGGTTCAAGTTCAGGATCGATCCCTGTACGGCAGCCTTGAAACCGACTCCTTCGATCTCGAGTTGTTTAGTGAAGCCTTCGCTCACGCCCTGTACCATGTTGTGGACGAGACTGCGTGAAAGTCCGTGTAGCGCTTTTGCGTTTCGCGTTTCTGCTTCGCGGACCACCGATACCTGATTGTCTTTCACGCTTGCCTTGATCGCGCGCGGGAGCTTCCAATGGAGCTTTCCCTTGGGCCCTTCCACTGAAACCGCTCCGTCATCGTCAATGTCGACTTTGACCTTGTCGGGAATCTCGACCGCTCTATTTCCGATTCGTGACATGGGTTCGTGATCCGTTAAATCGTTACAACATTAAATCGTCACCAAACGTAGGCTAGTAATTCGCCGCCCACCTTTTGCTTTCTCGCTTCGCGCCCCGATAAAACACCGCGCGACGTGGAAAGAATCGCCAAACCCATTCCGCCGAGAACTCGCGGGATTTCGTCCGCGCCAACGTAGCGGCGCAATCCCGGACGGCTCACTCGTCGCAGGCCTGCAATGGCGCTCGAGCGGTTCGCGATTTTGTTGATGATCTTAATGCGCGGATGCGCAGCGCTCGTGTCGATGGAGTAATCGGAGATGTAACCTTCATCTTTTAAGATGCGCGCAAGCTCGGCCTTTATTTTCGAGTACGGCACCAGCATCTCCGGCTTTTGCGCACGCGTGCCGTTGCGGACACGCGCCAAAAAATCGGCAATTGGATCAGTAACAGGGCTCATGAAATCAGGCGGGTTGCGCGGCGGGCTTCTTCGCCCGGTCGCTAAACGGCATTCCCATTTCGCTCAACAGCGATTTGGCTTCCTCGTCGGTTCGCGCCGTGGTGACAATTGTAACATCAAATCCGATGTTGCGCTTGATTTTATCGAGCTCGACTTCAGGAAAAATCGACTGATCCGAAACGCCGAGCGTATAGTTGCCGTTTTTATCAAAACAGCGCGGAGACACGCCGCGAAAATCGCGAATGCGGGGGAGCGCGGCTTTGATGAAGCGCTCGAGAAATTCATACATGCGCTCTCCACGCAAGGTCACCTTCGCGCCAATGGCCTGATCTTTTCGCAATTTGAAATTGGAAATGCTTTTCTTGGCTAGCGTTTCCACCGGGCGCTGGCCCGTGATCAACGCGAGCTCTGCCTTTGCCTCTTCCAGCGCCTGCTTCACATCCGATTGCGAGCCGACCGAGGTGTTGATCACCACTTTCTCGACCTTTGGAACCTGGTGAACGTTCTTGTAACCGTGCAGCTTCTGCAGCGCCGGCATGACACGTTCTTTGTAATAGCGATGAAATTCGTTTTCCATTTTTGACAAACTCGTCACGCCGCTTTCTTCTCTGCCTCTTTTTTCGGCTTCTTTTCCTTAGCGCTTTTCCTCTCACTCTTCTTCTCCCGCTCGATCAATTTTACGTTGGAAATATGAATGGGACCCTCACGTTCGGCGATTTTCCCGCTCGGATTGTCCTGGGATTTTCGGAGGTGTTTCTTAATAATCCGGACGCCTTCGACCAAAACACGCTGTTTCCGCGAGTACACGGCCAGGATTTTTCCTGAAGAACCGCGGAAATTCCCAGAGATGACCTCGACTTGGTCGCCCTTTCTAACGTGACACTTAATGCGGTTCATAAAACTTCAGGCGCAAGGGATACAATTTTCATGAAATTGCGCTCACGCAATTCGCGCGCAACTGGACCGAAAATGCGCGTGCCGCGCGGATTCAAATCCTTGTCGATAATCACGATCGCGTTGTTATCGAAGCGCAGCAGAGACCCATCCTCGCGCCGGATCGATTGTTTCGTGCGAACGAGAACTGCACGCACCACTTCGCCCTTCTTTACTGTCCCGGTCGCGCTTGCTTCCTTCACGTTCGCAGTAATCACATCGCCGATCCCGGCGTAACGCGTGGATTTGCCGATCACGCCGATCATCGTGGCCATGCGCGCTCCGCTGTTGTCTGCTACGTCGAGTCTGGATCGAATTTGTACCATCGGGATCTTCCTCTCTCTCTCTCTCTCTCTCTCTCTCTCTCTACTTCTGGATGACCTCCACCAGACGCCATCGCTTTAGCTTGCTCAGCGGGCGCGTCTCCATGATGCGAACCATGTCGCCGGTTTTCGCCCGGTTCTCTTCGTCGTGGGCATAAAATCTTTTCATCTGTTTGACGATCTTGCCAAACTTAGGGTGCGGCACCCGCGATCGTCTTGTTCATACTGCTCGAAATCACCTCCCCGGTGCGCGTCTTTCGCGAGCCACGGGAGACGGGCGCGGGCTGGGGGGCCGCTGGAGGCGGCGACGGTTGGTCTTGCTCAGCCATAATTACTTTTTCTCGGTCTGTTTCGCGCGCGTTTCAATCCGGGCGATATCGCGCCGCAGCAAGCGCAATCTGCTTGGCTGTTCGAGCTGGCCGCTCTGCTGCTGCAAACGCAGATGCAGGCTTTCCTGGCGCAAGTCGCGCCTCTTGGTTAGCAACTCGTCCGCGCTCAGCTCAATGATTTCTGTCATTTTCATGGTTCTTAAGCGACGGCAGCGTGGTATCGGGCTCCTGTCATGTCGAGCGAAGTCGAGACATCTCTTACTCTTATCTTCCGCAGAGCGACGCAAACAACACTGAGAGATTCTTCGACTGCGTTTCGCGCTGCACTTCGCTCAGAATGACAAAAAAGGTTCATGGTTTTTAAGCGGCCATAACGTGGTGTCGTGTGAGAAACTTTGTGCGCACCGGCAACTTGTCTGCCGCTAACCGCAGGGATTCACGCGCGACCGATTCCGGCACGCCATCCAGCTCAAACAAAATGTTGCCAGGCCGCACCGTAGCGACCCAGTACTCGGGTTGACCTTTGCCCTTGCCCATGCGCGTTTCCGGTGGGCGGCCAGTCACCGATTTATCGGGAAAGATGCGAATCCATAGTTTACCCTTGCGCTTCATGTTACGGGTGAGCGCGACCCGCGCGGCTTCCAATTGCGTGTTGGTAATCCAGGCGCGTTCGAGTGTCTGTAAACCAAACTCGCCAAAATCGATTCTTAGATTGCGCGAAGCGGTTCCCTTCCGACTTCCCCGCTGGGACTTTCGATACTTCACGCGTTTTGGCATCAATGGCATAAATTTTCTCCTTAGACTTCCGCCGGCTCGGGCGACGCTGGCGGCGGTGGTGGAGCAGCAAGCTGAGGCGCTGGTTCTTCCTTTTTACAGAGCCAACACTTCACTCCGATCTTGCCGTAAACCGTATTGGCTTCGGCGAATCCATAATCGACTGCTGTCCGCAGTGTGTGCAGAGGAACTTTGCCTTCCCGATACCATTCCGACCGCGAAATCTCCGCCCCGTTGAGCCGCCCCGAACAACGCAGGCGAATTCCTTGCGCGCCAAAATCCATTGCGGTTTGCACCGCTTTTTTCATAGCGCGACGGTAAGCGATCCGCCGCTCAATTTGCAGCGCCACGTTCTCCGCCACCAGCTGCGCATCCAGCTCCGGCGTCTTGATCTCCTGAATGTCGATCTTGACTTGCTTCCCTTGGGCCATTTTCGAAATTTCTTCCGTCATCTTCTCGATCTCCGCGCCTTTGCGCCCAATCACGATTCCGGGGCGCGCGGTGAAAATGGTCACCCGGATACTGTTCCAAGCCCGTTCGATCACAATTTTCGAAACGGCAGCGTACTGCAGCTTTTTCTTCACATAATTGCGAATCTCCAAATCGCTGTGCAGAAATGCCGGCAGTTCCTGGGGCGAGGCGTACCAGCGCGAGCGCCAGTCGCGGTTCACGCCCAGGCGAAATCCAATCGGATTAACTTTTTGTCCCATAAATTATTTCTGTGTTTTCTTCGTCGCCTTCTTTGCTTTTGGTCTTTTCTCAGTCGTGGCTGTCGGTCCTTCCGCGACCTCGTCCTTCGCTTTTTTCTTAGCCGCGTTCTTTTGCTGTTTTCGTGCCGCTTTCCGCGTCTCACGCGTCTCGATTTTAATTTCGTCCGTAAGCACAATTCGAATATGACTGGTCCGCTTCAAAATCCGGCTGGCGCTGCCTCGGGCGCGCGCCATAATCCGCTTGAGCGTTGGGCCTTCACCCACAATCGCCTCCTTCACCACCAATCCGTCGGGTTTGAGATTGGCGTTGTTCTCAGCGTTGGCGATTGCGCTTTTGAGTGTCTTGCCAATCAGAAATGCTGCTTTTTTTGGGGTGAATGCCAGCAGATCCAGTGCCGCCGCGACCGGCAGACCCTGGATCTCACGCGTGACTTCGCGCGCCTTAAACGGCGAAATTCGCGCATACTTAAATATTGATCTGACTTCCATTGTTTCGTTTAAGCGTTGAAGCGTAAAGCGGCTTTCATTCTCCTCCGCTTCAACCCTTCAACCTTTCTTCACCTGACGCTGACATTCGGTTGCGCATCCACCTGGAGGCGGTCCCCTACTCGTATTTTTTCTTTGCTTGAATCCATTTCCTGAATCACGGCGCCGCAAATCTTTTGTCGTACATCGACTACTCGCAGAGTCGCGATCTTTCGGTCGCCCCGCATCACCCGCATAGGCATCCCGATCTTAACACCCTGTTTTTCGCCGAGGTTGCCGACCACAAAGGACCATTCGTCCTTCACGCTGATCACGTCCGCATCCATCAAACTCGGTTCCGGTAAATCCGGTGCGCTGTTGGATTTTGTGAACAGCTTGTTTGTGCTGCGCAACTGTGTCTCCACGTCCATCCGCGCCTTCGCATCGCCGCCCTGCGACGTTTTTAAATAACACAACATCGCCTCGTTCAGACGCAACATCTGGTCGCGATGCTCATCGCGCTCTTTCTGCGCGAGCTGAAGATCGCTCACTGCCGCCAGCAAACGCTGTTCCAGCTTCGCCCGGTCTTTGTTCGCTGAAGCCAGCCCCAGAGCCTCCATTCGCAATTCCAAATCGGAATATTTGCGGCGAAACAATTCCGCCTCCGCATTGGACTCCGCCAGACTGCTGGTCAATGTCTTAAGCGATTCCTGCGCAATAGACAATTGCCTTTGCAGTTGTTCGTTTTCCTCCAGCGACGCTTCGCCGCTTACCGCGCGTCCCGCATCTTCACTCTTGGATTCTGACAAAGAACTATTCCCATCTGCCGCCAGTCTTCCGACGAGCAACAGGCCCACAAACATAATCATCGATCCCCGACTCATTGCCCATTTGGGCAATCGAAAATCGAAAATCGAAAGTCGAAAATTCACATTACTTAGCCACCTTCGCCGTGTGCGAACCGTGTTTCTTAAACACGCGCGTAGGTGAAAATTCACCGAGCTTGTGACCAACCATGTTCTCAGTGACGAAAACGGAGATAAACGTCTTTCCGTTGTGCACCAAAAACGTGTGGCCGACAAAATCCGGCGTCACCATCGAGCGCCGCGACCACGTTTTGATCGGTTTCTTTGCGCCCGCGCTGTTCATCTTGTCGATCTTCTCCAGAAGATACGACTCGACGAAGGGTCCCTTCTTTAATGATCTAGCCATAATTATCAAGTGATTTGTAACTCGTGAATCGAGATTCGAGATTTGTGAATCGACTTAGCGTGTTGCGCAATCTGATTCGCGTTTCACGATTTACCGATTCACGCCTTCTTTTTTGGCTTTCTCCTTTCCAAAATAAAACGATCACTCGGCTTGTGTTTGCTCCGCGTTTTGAATCCTTTAGCCAATTGTCCCCAGGGACTAACCGGGTGATGCCGGCCGCCGCCTCCTTTTGACTTTCCCTGGCCGCCACCCATCGGATGATCGATCGGGTTCATGGCCATGCCGCGCACGTGCGGGCGGCGGCCTCGCCAGCGAGTGCGTCCCGCCTTACCACTCGACACATTCATGTGATCAACATTTCCCACCTGACCGATTGTGGCGAAGCAGTTTTCGTGAATCCGTCGAATTTCGCCCGAAGGCATTTTCACCAGTGCGTAACCCCCTTCGATGTTTGTTAACGTCGCCTGTTGCCCGGCACTGCGCGCAACCTGGCCACCGCGGCCCGGACTCAACTCAATATTATGAATGTTAGCACCAAGCGGAATCGCGCGAAGCGGCAGCGCATTTCCCAGGTCAGGGGCAGCATCATCTCCGGCGGCGACCGTCGATCCCACTCGAAGTCCGTTCGGCGCGAGAATGTAACTTAGCGCGCCATCCGCATATTTGATGAGAGCAATGCGCGCAGAACGGTTCGGATCGTACTCGATCCCGAGGACCTCTGCGGGGACACCGCGCTTGCGCCGCTTAAAATCGACCTTACGATATTTCTGTTTGTGACCGCCCCCGATGTGCCGTGAGGTGAGCCGGCCGTAGTTATTGCGACCGCCGCTTTTTTTCTTCGGCTCAACAAGCTTCCTGGCAGGGCGCCACTTCGTGATTTCATCGAAGCCCGGCAGCGACTTGAAACGCAGCGTCGGCGTTAGTGGGCGAAATTCTTTTAATGCCATAACGGTTACAAATTCGAAATTTCGAATTTCTAGATGAGATCGATCTTCTCGCCTTCCTTCAACGTTACGATCGCTTTCTTCCAGTGCGGCCGTCGCCCCAATGGGCCACGGACGCGTTTCTTCTTGCCTGCATAGTTACAGGTGTTCACATCGACGACTTTCTTTTGAAACAGGCGTTCAATTGCGTTCTTGATCTGAATTTTGTTCGCCCGCGGACTGACTCGAAAGACATACTTATTCTGCTTCTCACTCATCAGTGTTGACTTTTCAGTCAGTGAGGCAGTTTGAATAATCTCGTGCGACTCGTTCATTGCATCACTCCGTAGCTTCGCGACCGTGCGATGGGCGAGTCCTCTCCGCTAATTTCTCCAATGCTTTCTGGGTAACGAGGATTTTCTCGAAGGCGAGTAATTGCTCTGTATTTACATCTGAAGCAGTTGCGAGCGTCACCGGTTTGACGTTGCGCGCCGATTTGAAGGTTGTTTCGTCGAACGCATCCGAGATTAACAAAATCTGCCGGGCGTCTGTTTGTTTTTTCAACAGCGCCACAAACGACTTCGTCTTCAGCTCTGGCACGACAAATTTATCGATCGTTAAAACGGCGCCTTCATTGATGCGCTCACTCAGCGCCTTTCGAAAAGCGAGACGCCGCACGGACTTGGAAATCTTTTTGGAATAATCACGCGGCTTTGGTCCGAAAACGACGCCACCACCGCGCCAGATAGGCGAGGATTTGTAACCGGCCCGTGCGCGGCCGGTCCCTTTCTGTCGCCACGGTTTTGCGCCGGAGAGATCCACTTCCGCTTTGGTTTTGGTGTTGGCCGAACCAGAACGACGCGCCGCACGCATGGCAACGACTGTGTCATGGATGGCCTGCGTACCATGTCCGTCTTCAATCATCTCAATCCTGGCTTCCTTGGCAGCGGTTTTGGTTAAAACTTTTGCGCTCATGTCTTGTCCTGGCTTGCCGCTGGTTTCTTGATTGCAGGGCGAACGACAACATAACTTCCATTCGCTCCCGGAACGGCGCCGCTGATTAAAATGATTTTTTCAGTGTCGCGCACCTGCATGACTTGAAGATTCTGCACGGTGACACGTTCATCGCCGAGATGGCCCGGCATGCCTTGGTTTTTCCAAATGCGTCCCGGAGTGGAACGATTGCCAACTGCGCCGATGCGCCGGTGGGTTTTCGAACCGTGCGCCGCGCCTTGTCCATGAAAATTGTGCTTCTTCATCACGCCCTGAAACCCTTTTCCTTTCGATCGGCCAATTACATCGACATAATCGCCGGCTTGAAACTGCGTAACGCTTAAGTTGATCTCGCCTTCGGGAAGATCGCTGGTCAGGCGAAACTCGCGCACAAATTTTTGCGGCTCGACGCCGGCTTTCTTGAATTCGCCAAGCAGCGGTTTGGTCACGCGCGATTCTTTCTGAGCGCCGAACCCAACCTGCACCGCGGAATAGCCCTCGTTTTCTTCGGTCAAGCGACGCAGCAAAAGGTTATCGCCAGCCGCGATCACGGTCACGGGACACAATCGGCCCTTGGCGTCGTAAACGCTGGTCATACCGATTTTTTGTCCAAGAAGTCCGATGCTCATAACCGCGCGATTGCAAATGTTTCAGAGGCGCCTCCGCTTAAATCTTAATCGTAATGTCAACGCCCGCAGGCAAATTCAGTTTCTTTAATTCGTCCACCGTCTTCGCAGTCGGTTCAATGATGTCGAGCAGCCGTTTGTGGGTGCGAATTTCAAATTGTTCCATCGACTTTTTATCGACGTGCGGAGAGCGATTCACCGTGAATTTCTCGATCAATGTTGGCAGCGGAATCGGCCCGGCCACGCGCGCCCCAGTGCGTTTGGCAGTCTCCACAATATCCACGGCCGATTGATCGAGCATGCGATGATCGAACGCTTTCAACCGAATCCGGATGCGCTGGCCATTACTCATTTGGCCTCTTTCTGGTCGAGAATGGCCGGCACCAGGTTCGGCGGCACCGGTTGGAAATGCGATGGTTCCATCGAATAACTGGAGCGACCTTTCGAAAGCGAACGAATGGCAGTCGCGTAGCCGAACAGCTCCGCGAGTGGGACCTCGGCGTGAATGATGGCGAGATTGCCGCGTGTCTCGATATTGTTAATGCTGCCGCGACGCCGGCTCAAGTCACCGCAGATGTCTCCCTGAAACTCGTCCGGGGTGATG
>QHNF01000155.1 GCA_003218345.1 Verrucomicrobiota bacterium
GCAGGACATGGTGAATCAGTTCTCGTTTTGGCCGCGCTATGATGAATTTGTCGAGCTAAAGCCGGGTGCACCGCGGCCGGAAGATGAAGTCTATACCGAGGAGAACGGGATTAATCCGTTCGTTGGGCGCGATGCGCTCTTCATTAGGGAAGGCGAAAAGGAACACGTTCCGCACAATATCCGGGCTGCATTTCACTCGACGGAACCGGTGGGTACGATCGAGGTCCGGCGCTATGGCAAGACGCTCCGCATCTGGCACGTGTTTCTTTGCCGAACCTATCGCCCGCTCCCATTATGAGAAGCCGTTCTGACGACCTCCCTACATGGGGCATCAAGAGCAGAGCGAAGGACCTCACAGCCGCTTGGTTGATCACACTAAGCAAACAGCGTGACACAAACTCCGCCGGTGAGGTCCCTCACTTCGTCCGGGATGACGCGTGTCCAATACCATATCGGACAGCGTTTATGAGATGCGTATGACACAGACGAAAAACTCGCCTGCAGTTTCTGTGGTCGTGCCTCTTTTTAACGAGGAAGAGAACATGCCTATCTTGCAAACGGAAATGCACGCCGCGCTGAGAGGACTCGATTACGAAATCATTTTTGTCGATGATGGCTCGGTCGATCGCACGGCCGAGCGAATCAAACCTGCGCCAAATGTTCGAACGATTCGTTTTGAAAAAAACGCCGGGCAGAGCGCCGCCATTTATGCCGGCCTCATGGCTGCCCGCGGGGCGACTGCCGTTGTTATTGACGGCGATTTGCAAAATGATCCTGCTGATATCCCAAGACTTCTCGCTGAGGTTGCGCGTGGCGCTGATCTCGTCTGCGGCTATCGCGTCAAGCGCCAGGACACGCTAGTGAAGCGGCTGACGAGCCGGATTGCGAATACTGTGCGTAGTCGCTACACGAAAGACGGCGTACGCGACACGGGTTGCACCCTTAAAGCGATGCGCCGTGAATGCCTGAGCGCGCTAGTCCCCTTCAAGGGCATGCATCGTTTCATTCCCGCGCTGGTCAAAGCCGCCGGTTATCGGCTCGTGGAAATTCCGGTGAACCATCGCCCGCGTCGCTTCGGCCAAAGCAAATACAGTCTGGGTAATCGTGCTTTGCGGGCCACCGTCGACATGTTCGGTGTGCGCTGGCTACTTTCCCGGCGATTGAATTACACAATCCGCGAGAAGATGTGACAGGTGACACCGATGCGACACATGGCCAGCGTGCCAAATCGCGCTTGTCAACCTAAGCGCTACCGCTAAGCTTGCCCTCCCGTACCGGGAATGCGCATGTCGTTGGCCAATTTACTCTCTGTCGAGCAAATCATCCCTGAGATGAAAGCGACTGAGCGCTGGGCGGCCATCGTCGAGCTAATCGATCTGCTCGTTGGCTTGGGCAAAATCAAAACCGCAGACCGCGACACCATTCTTGCTTCACTCAAACAGCGCGAGGAAACAATGAGCACAGGCATCGGATTTGGAATTGCCATTCCGCACTGCTCGTCCGACCGGATCGAGGAAGTCGTGGCCGCATTCGGAAGATCGACGACCGGCATCGAGTTTGATGCGCTTGACAATGCTCCGGTCAAATTCGTGGTGCTTTTCATCGTCCCGAAAAATCAATTTCAGACGCACCTGCGCACGCTGGCATCAATTGCTAAATTTTTGAACGATCGGACGGTGCGCGAGAGCCTCGCCAGCGCGAAATCGACAGACGAAATCTTGTCGATCTTTCGCGAGCGCTCGTAATCGTTCGCGCAAGCTTGCGCTAAGGTCATCCGTGTGAAGGGTAGGGACACGCGCTGCGCTGTCCGGACGCCGCAGCGCGGCGTCCCTACCATGGAGACCTTTCAGTCACTTCTCGCAAAGAAGCTTTCCGATTCTTTGGCAAGCGCCGGTTTCTCAGACGCCGGCGAATTAACCCCGGCAACCGATCCGCGCTTCGGCGATTACCAGACGAATGCCGCTCTCGTGCTCGGGAAGCAACGCAGCGAAAAGCCGCGGATTATAGCAGAGAAGATCGTCGCGCATTTTGATGTTAACCATCTTTGCGAGCCGCCAGTAGTCGCTGGCGCCGGATTCATCAATTTTACGTTGCGTCCCGACGCGATCGGAAAAAAAACGGTCGAAGTCCTACGCGATGAACGGCTAGGCATTGCCGAAGCAACTTCGAAGAAACATATCGTGATTGATTTCGGATCACCCAACGTGGCCAAGCCGATGCACGTCGGCCACGTTCGCAGCATCGTGCTGGGCGATGCGCTGGCGCGGGTCGCCGAATTTCTCGGACACGAAGTGATCCGCGATAATCATATCGGCGACTGGGGGACTCAGTTTGGGATGGTCATTTACGGCTGGAAAAATCTCCTGGATCAGCGAGCGCTTCAGCGGAATCCGCTGGCCGAGATTGTTCGCGTTTATAAGGAGACGAATGAAAGAGCGGCAAGCGATCCGCAAGTTCGGGAAGCCTGCCGCCAGGAGCTGGTGAAGCTGCAAGCCGGCGACAAGGAAAACACCGACATCTGGAACGAATGCGTCGCCTTCTCCATGCAGGATTTCGACCACGTGTACGAATTGCTAGGTGTCCGTTACGATATCCAGTGCGGTGAAAGTTTTTATAACGATCGGCTCGCCGGCGTAGTCGAACGTTTGCTCAAATCCGGAATTGCGGAAGTTAGCGAGGGGGCGGTTGTCGTTTTCTTTCGCGATATTCCGGAGCTGGCCGACAGACCGTGCATCATCCGCAAACGCGACGGCGGATTTAATTACGCGACAACCGATATTGCGACCATCGATTATCGCGTCAACGACTTGAAGGCCGATACCGTTTGGTACGTGGTCGGTGCGCCGCAAATTTTGCATTTCAAACAAATTTTCGAGATTGCGCGACGCCAGGGATACAAAGCCGATTTTCGCCACATCACCTTTGGCAGCATTCTCGGTGAAGATCGCAAGCTGATGAAAACTCGCTCGGGCGGAAATGTGCCGTTGCGCAATCTGCTTGAGGAAGCATGCAGGCGCGCGCGCAAAATCATCGAGGAGAAAAATCCAGACCTGAGCGAGGAAGAGAAAATCGGCATCGCGCAGAAGATCGGGATTGGCGCAGTGAAGTACGGCGATCTGTCGCAGTATCGGATGACTGATTATGTTTTTTCATGGGAGAAAATGCTGTCTCTGCAAGGGAACACAGCGCCATATTTGCAAAACGCGTATGTGCGGGTGCGCTCGATTTTTAGGAAAGCCGGCGAATCCGCTGTAGCCACGCCCTTGCGGGGCGTCGACATCGGTGGGCAACAGATAGAGACCGGCCGCAGGCCGGTGGCTACAGCGCTCAGTCTCGAAGATTCCGCCGAAATCAATCTCGCCAAACGCCTGTGTCAGTTTGCGGAAATCGTTCCGCAAGTGTTGAACGATTTCCGCCCGAACATTCTGGCAAATTATTTGTTCGAGCTCGCGAACGGCTTCCACACATTTTATGAAGCATGCCCAGTCTTGAAATCGGAGGAACCTGCGCGCAGCTCGCGTCTCGCAATATGCCATCTTACCGCTCGCGTTTTGCAGCGCGGTCTCGATTTTCTCGGAATCAAAGTGCCAGAGAAGATGTAGAAGAAAACGCCGAACACCCAAGATCGAACGCCAAACGCCGAAGTGGGCTCTGAATTTCGTCATTGGACGTTGGGCGTTGAGCGTTGGACGTTTTCCTCTCTGCCGTGAAAACAGAACACCCGCGCATTCCAACTTGCACGTACCGATTGCAATTCAATCGCTGGTTCACGTTTGCCCAAGCGCGCGAGATCGTGCCGTATCTGTACGCGCTAGGCGTGAGCGATGCTTATGCATCTCCGTATTTCCAAGCCAGCCCGGAGAGCCTGCACGGCTACGACATTACCGATCATAACAAGCTCAACGCGGCCATCGGCTCTCGCGAGGATTACGAATCGTGGATTGCGGAACTGCATGCGCACGCGATGGGCCAGGTGCTCGATTTCGTCCCGAATCACGTGGGAATCGCGGAGCCGCTCAACGCGTGGTGGATGGATGTGCTCGAAAACGGCCCCAGCTCCAGGTATGCAGCCTATTTCGATATCGACTGGCAGCCGCTGAAATCGGACCTGCGTGACAAGGTTCTGCTACCAATCTTGAGCGACCAATATGGTCGCGTCCTCGAGCGCGGTGAGCTGCAAGTGCGGTTCGAAGAAGGGACCTTTTATCTGCTTTATGGGGAGCGCAGGCTGCCGGTCGCACCGGGCACGTATCGCTATATTTTAGACGTTGCGTTACAAAATCTTGCTGAACATAAGGACGAAGATTTCTACGCGGAATTGCAGAGTATTCTGACCGCTCTCGAATATTTGCCAAAGCGCACCGAGACCGATCCAAAACGCATCGCGGAGCGCATTCGCGAAAAGGAAATCATCAAACGACGTCTCGAGCGTCGTTGCGCGGAAGCGCCGCAAGTCCAACAGGCAATCGAAAAGGCCTTGGCCCAGATCAACGGAGAACCTGGTGATCCGCGCAGCTTCGATGGGCTGGATGAGTTGCTTAACGCGCAGTCCTATCGTCTGGCGTATTGGCGGGTTGCTGCTGAAGAAATCAACTACCGTCGATTTTTTGATGTCAACGATCTGGCAGCGATTCGAGTCGAGCTGCCAAAGGTCTTTGATGCCGTTCACCGGCTGACTCTCGATTTAGTGAGCACTGGCGCGGTGACAGGCCTCCGCATCGATCACCCGGACGGCCTTTATTTGCCGCGCGAGTACTTCGAAAAACTTCAGCAGCGTTGCGCGAAAGCGCTTGGGATCGCCCTGCCCCAAGGTGGTCGCGCC
>QHNF01000156.1 GCA_003218345.1 Verrucomicrobiota bacterium
CAAAACCCGGTAAAAGCCAGAGTGCTCATAAAAATGAATTCCTCCAGGAGCGCAGCTGATTTCGTCCGAAATTTGCACGACAATCCACAGCAATGGCTGCATTTGCCGGACTCTCAACTTCTCCTTTATTCCCAACCGCCGGAAGTCCAAAGACAGGGCAGTTCGAACGTGGAATTACGTTTTGTGGTCCCCGAAAACAGCGCTCGTCTTCTCCTTGAGCGCCTGGCAAAAACGGACGCTGCCGAAGTGGCGACGGGGTATTGACTGATCAACGTAAATGCCACGGTTTAACGTTCACATTTGTTTACTTGCCGCGATGGCAGTGCCGCTGTCCCAAGTGAATGCACAGGCGGACTTCCACCTTCTCGATATCAAGTCCGTCGATCCGACGATTGTCGTTGAATTGCGCTACGCGGGTCGAAACAATCTCGTCGGACATTCGCTTTATCCTCTCGGAACATACGCTGTCGCTCGGCCCGAAGTCGCTTCGGGCTTGGCTGCAGCACAAGCATTTCTGCGGCGCTACCAATATCGGTTGAAGGTCTGGGACGCGTACCGGCCTCCGTCCGTGCAGCTAAAACTCTGGCAGGCCTCGCATAACAATGACTATGTGGCCAACCCTGAAACCGGCGTCGGTTCGCTCCACAGCTGGGGCGTTGCCGTCGATGTCACCCTAATTGACTCATGGAGTCGCCCCGTGCCGATGCCGAGCGATTTCGACGATTTCACTCCTGCTGCAATGTGGCGGTACGCAGGCCCTGATCCCGAGATCCGGACGCACGTGCATTTACTGCAGATGGCAATGCGAAATGCTGGTTTTTTGGGATTGCGCACTGAATGGTGGCATTTCACGCTCGCTGACTGGAAAAAATATTTGCCTCCCGACAAGGTGCAGGCCGCCGTACAAGTGTTCGGGACCCAGTGGCAAGGCAAACTATGATAGAAACCTTGCTGCGGGATTTTCGGCAGCCGGAATACATTCATGTGTTGCTCAATCCGTTGCCGGTTTACGGCTTGCTTACAGGTTGGATCGGACTGGTCATCGCCCTGGTTTTAAGGAGCCGCCTCGCACAAGTCGCAACACTAACGCTCGTAATTATCAGTTCCATCTCGGCTTGGCCGGTCTTCGAATTCGGCGAACAGGCGTATGACCGTGTTTTGTCCATGGCCGATGAAGATGGTCGCGCCTGGCTCGACGAGCACATGCATCGCGCTGAGAAGCTCATCTACATTTTCTATGCGCTCGCGGTTTTGAGCGCGACTGCCATTGCCGTGCCGATGAAGTGGCCAAAATCTTCTGTACCACTTGTAATCGCGGTGATCTTGCTCGGGGCAGCGACGCTGGGAATCGGTGGCTACATTGCTTACGCCGGTGGCAAGATTCGACACCGCGAATTTCGAAACGAACCGCCGCCGCCGAAAAGACCCGACCACGAGCAGGATTAAGCCAGCATTGTAGGGAAGGCGCT
The DNA here is from genome assembly GCA_003218345.1 of Verrucomicrobiota bacterium. Lineage (GTDB taxonomy): Bacteria > Verrucomicrobiota > Verrucomicrobiia > Chthoniobacterales > UBA10450 > Udaeobacter. The sequence continues at coordinate 1,470 of QHNF01000156.1, forward strand.
CCGCCTGATGGGTTTTGGGTGGGCAAGCGAAGCGCATGCCGTACAATTTCAACGATGACAACCGGGCTTGATCGCGCAGAACGTGATGTCGAAGAACAGAGCCTCGCGCTTACGAAGCCGCTGGGCTTGCGCGATCTTGTCGTGATGCAGATTGTCTTTGTGGTCGGCTCAGGCTGGGTCGGCACGGCTGCCAGGCTTGGCCAATCGCATCTTTTTTTCTGGCTGCTCGCGATTTTACTTTTCTACATTCCGCAAGCGGCCGTCGTGATTTATTTGAATCGCATCATGCCTCTGGAAGGCGGCTTGTATCAATGGGCAAAACTCGGTTTCAACGAGTTCGCCGGTTTTATGGTTGCATGGAACCTCTGGCTGCTTTCCATCACCGTGATTGCGCTGGGAGGAATGTTCGTGACAACGAATCTTTCCTACGCGCTGGGCGAACACGCAGCCTGGATGCCGAACAACAAATGGTGCGTCTCGCTAATCAGTTGCGCACTGGTAGCTGGTCTGGCGTGGATCACGGTTCGTGGATTGTCGTTAGGCAAATGGGTCCACAATATTGGCGGCTTCGCCATGCTTCTGGCCTATGGCGCTCTAATCATTCTGCCATTCGTTAGTCTCGCGCGCGGTGAGCTCAAACAATATCATCCGCTGCCTATTGCCGCCCCGGCCGTGTCGATCTTCTTTTGTTTAAACATCTTCAGCAAACTGGCGGTCGGCGGACTGAGCGGATTCGAGTATGTCGCCATCATGGCGGGAGAAACTCGCGCGCCGGCGCGCGACATCGGCCGCTCCGTCATGATCGCCTCGCCGATTATCGCGCTGTTATTTATCTTCGGGACCAGTTCGGTCCTGGCTTTTGTTGGAAACAATCAAATCGATCTGATCGGACCCATACCGCAGACTTTGAGCCTTGGTCTGCGCTCGTTTCGAATCGCCGGCGCAATCGCATCGGTAGCCATCCTGATGATGACGGTACGCTCGATTTCCTCCACTAGTATTCATTTCGCCGGCAGTTCACGGCTGCCCATGGTCGCCGGATGGGATCAACTTTTGCCGTCGTGGTTTTCGCGCCTGCACTCGCGTTACAAAACGCCTATCAATTCAATTGTGTTCGTCGGCGCGATTACACTGACGATTGCTATCGCAAGCCAGATTGGCGCAGGAATACAGGAAGCATTTCAACTCGTGGATAATGCCGCTAACGTTTTTTACGGAATCGTTTATGCCGTGATGTTTGCCATTCCGATCGCGGGGGCCTACGCAATTCGCTCTCGTGCGCGCCTTTGGGTTCGGATCGCAGCGCTATGCGGGTTCGGCGTTTCTCTGCTAGCCATCTTTTTCACCATCTATCCGATTATCGATGTACCCAGTCCTCTAAGCTTTGCAGTAAAAATCATTGCCATGACTCTGATTGCCAATGCAATTGGGGCAGCCATTTTCCGACTCGGGGAGAAAAGAAGGCGCGCCGCCGCGAACTTGACAGCTTAAAGCCGTCAATTTTCTTAACCGCAATTCTCGATTATCCAGCGCAGATAATCGCGCGATCCTGTGTCGATGTTCATGCAGATGATCTCCGGCACTTCGTAAGGATGAAGTGATTGCAATTTTTCTTGAAATGCCGCTTGTCGATCCTGCGTCGTCTTAAAAAAGACGATGACTTCACCGGCCGTTTCGATTTTATCTTTCCAGCGATAGATCGAATGAACAGCCGGAACAAGGTTAGCACATGCGACGAACTTTTCGGTGACCAACGTTTGCGCGATGCGATTAGCCGTCTCCGCATCCGGAAAAGTGCTGATCGCCAGTAAAACCTGCGTGGCCATTCGTTAGGCACTCACAGCCACAGTCAATCGGTTGAGCGTCTCAGTTCGCCTGACCGGCTCGGTCCGACAAATCCATCCGCCACCGAGGACGATGTCACCATCGTAAATGACCGCGGCCTGCCCCGGCGTCACTGCCCTTTGGGGTTCGTGAAGTCGAATGCGAGCACGATGGTTCTCCAATCGCGTAATACTCGCCACTGTTCCGGGGTGACTGTAGCGGATCTTGATGTTGGCCTCGATGCACGTTTGCCAGCGGCCGCGGTCAGCGAACCCGGCTGCAGGGTGCCAGTTCACGCGATCGATTTCGAATTCCTCACAGGCTAATTGATCAGCGTCGCCGACAATCACGCGATTGGTTTCCGGATCGAGATCGACAACATAGCGCGGCCGCAGCGAACCCCCCGGCAACCCTTTTCGCTGTCCTATCGTAAAGAGCTCAATGCCCCCATGTTTGCCCAGAAAATTTCCAGCAACATCGTAAATCTCGCCGCGATGAAACTCAT
>QHNF01000157.1 GCA_003218345.1 Verrucomicrobiota bacterium
GGTGCGAGATGTGGGTCGCGTCATTGGATTGAGCTATCGCGATGCCGATCGCATCGCAAAGATGATTCCAAATGAGCTGAATATCACACTCGATTCAGCCGTGGAAAAAAATCCGGAACTGAAACGAGCTGTCGCTACCGAGCCGGCGACCCAGCAACTCTTCAATCATGCAAAGGTTCTCGAAGGTCTGTCGCGCAATGCAGGTGTGCATGCAGCAGGCGTTGTGATCGCTGATCGAGACCTGTCCGATTACATCCCGCTTTGTCGCGATGTGAAAGGGAATGACGTGATCAGCCAGTACCCCATGGGACCACTCAATGATCTCGGGCTCCTGAAAATGGATTTCCTTGGGTTGAAAACGCTAACGGTAATCGAGGACACCCTCGCGCTCATCCACAAACGAGAGCCAAACTTTTCGCTAAAAGACATTCCGCTCGACGATCCAGCGGCGTTCGCCCTTTATAACCGCGGCGAAACGATCGGCCTCTTTCAGATGGAGTCCGGCGGCATGACGAGTCTGTCGAAGCAGTTCGATGTGAAAAAGCTCGACGACATCATCGCTTTGATCGCGCTTTATCGGCCCGGGCCCATGGAACTCATCCCCGAATACGTGAAAGCGAAAAAGGGGATCACGCCAATCAAATATCTGCATCCGCTGCTCGAAGACATCTGCGCGGATACCTACGGCGTGATGATTTACCAGGAACAGGTTATGGCCGCGGCGAGCAAACTTGCCGGGTACTCGCTGGCGCAGGCCGACCTTCTCCGGCGCGCCATGGGCAAAAAGGACAAGGAGAAGATGGCGAAAGAGCGCAAGAATTTCATCGAAGGCTGCGCGCGCACAAACAAAATTCCGGAGAAAAAAGCAAACGCCATCTTCGACTTGCTGGAAAAATTCGCCGGTTACGGATTTAACAAGAGCCACAGCGCGGCCTATGGCGTGATCAGTTATCAAACGGCATATCTCAAGGCGCATTATCCCGTAGAATTCATGGCGGGTCTGCTGAGCAACGAAATCAATAATACCGATAAAATCTCCGTTTTCGTCGGCGAATGCAGACGGACGGACATTTCCATTCTGCCGCCGGACGTCAACAAGAGCGGTTTAAAATTCACGCCTGAGAGTAACGCATGCGTCGCGCTTGCGAAGGACAAAGACGCAAGCGAGAACGCTCGCGCTATCATGTCGATCCGTTACGGTCTTGCCGCTATCAAGCACGTCGGCGAAAACGCCATGGAAGCCGCGATTCACGAACGCGAACAGCGAGGCGATTTCATTTCACTCAAAGATTTCTGCGCCCGGCTGGACTCGCGCATTGCGAATCGCAAGATGCTGGAGAGTCTCATTAAGGCCGGCGCGTTCGATTTTCTTGGGCGAGGCCGTGCCGAACTTTTCAGCTGCATTGATGACGCCGTGAGCGCGTCTGCTGCAGCGCTGCGAGACCGGTTGGCTGGTCAGGTTTCACTGTTTGATGAGACGACTGCTCCCACAACATCGAGGAAGAGGCCGGTCATTCCGTGGAGCGAGCATGAAAAGCTTTCCTACGAGAAGGAGCTTCTCGGCTTTTACGTCAGCGGGCACCCGCTCGACGCGTATATCGATCTTTTCACAACAAGAAATTATGGATCAATTGCTTCGTTAGGCGAACTCGATGATCGAGCGTCGTTTAAGATCGCGGGCGCGATTGTGGAAGTTGAAAAGAAGTTTACCCGAAAAGAGGGCAAACCATTTGCGGTCATGTGGATCGAAGACTTGACGGATATGCTCGAGGTCGTCGTTTGGAATGAAGTCTATCTGAGAGTCTCAGACGTGCTCACGGCCGGACGCGTTATTGAAATGAAAGCAACGCTGGATAAACGCGATGAGGCTCTTCGCGCTACGGCGCAGGAAATCAGGACGCTTGCGCCTGGAAAAGCCAATGGAGCGAATGAAAGATCGGCAGATACATGTCAGGAATCGGCCGTGCTACTGCAATTTTCTCCCGCAATCACGGGCGATGAATTGCGCGAAGTGCGCGAGATTCTCGCCAGCTCGCCCGGCCAGCGGCCGGTTCGGTTGTTGTTTGATCGCGCAAACGGCAATTCGTTGCGCTTGGATGCAGGCACAGAGTTTCGCGTCAATCTTACCCGGGACCTCGAAGAAAAACTTTCGCGGTGGTTGGTAACGGCGAAATCTTAGCGGCGCTTCTATTGGCTCTCAATACTGGTGGGGCGCAACAGTGAGCTTCAGCGAGGCTGCAACCTGAACCACCTTCACGCGGTCATGCTGAGCGAAGCGAAGCACCTCACCCACGAAGATTGGATGATCCTAGGACCTAAGAGTTCTTCATCTTCCTGTGAGAGATCCCTCACTCCGTTCGGGATGACGTAAAGAAAACGCAGGATGATATGAAAAAGACGACGCGTGGCAATCCTACTCGCGCACCGTTGCTCGTTTTTTCGGGCGGACCGGTTCGCGACGTTCTTCCGGCCGCCGCGGCGCTCCCAGCAATAATGTTATTCCTTCGGTGCCCGACAGACAGAGCGAGAATTTGCGGTTCGCTCCGTCCAGGCTCGGATTGCCAAAAGAATAGGTGGTGGTGCGCTCTTTCAAATCGATGGTCCAGCCGGATCGAAAAAGGCTGCCGCGAAACTCCACCTGCTCTACGGCAGGCGCGAGAGCCAACGCTGCCGGCGCAATTTCGATCTTGTTCACACAATCGATTGGCTGCAGCATCAGATCAAAAATCGGCGTCGCTCCACTTATCCTGACCGTCACGTCATTCGTATCCGCAAAATCGATTTCTCCACCGACTGAAAGATCGACATCTTTGGTTGCGACATTAAGAAATTCCAGCGAAGCGCGATTTCCAGTAAACGCGATGCGGCTGCTTGCTTCAATGAGGTTGAAGGGAGTCCGGCCGTCGCCAAATAACTTTCCGTTCACTAGCTGGATGTCGCCAACAATGTGCGGACGTTGAAACGTTTCGGAAAGAGAAATGTTTCCGCTCAGAATCCCGTCTTGAAAAGTTTCTGGCTGAAAAAGCTGAGGGGCATTTGCGAGAAAGATTGATGGAAAATCGAGCGTGATATTGAGCGGAGCCACCTGTAAGGCCTCCCAATCTGTTCCGATGCGCAAGGGAAAATTTGCTGTGAAACGAATCGGGCTCGAATTTGGCACCTGGATCACGCCGCGCGCATCCCATTTGCTGGAGTTGATTCTTGCCTGAACATCTATCGGAATTGGGTTTGTCTGTTTTCTGGCTGCTCCGCGTGGGCTTGAAAAGTAATCGAGCAGGTTATCGGCCCTGGCCTCGAGCGTGCCCGAATAGTTGTGTTCGTGCGATATGCCGATTTCGCCTTGCCCGCTAAGGGAGTCGTTTTTGCGTTTCACCTTCAACTGTTCGATCTCCAACTCGTTCGCTTTCAAATTCAGCTTCGCGCTCAGGCTGTCGATCGCAGTTTTGAAGAATGTGAGGGAAGCTCCCTCGAGGGCGAGATGCCCACCAAATTTGCGGTCGCGTGTGTCCATCGCTCCTTCGATAGTGATTTTCCCGGCAAAATCGCCTGGATTTGCGCCAAAAAGAGCTGCGAAATCGCCAAGCTGATTGATCGACGCCGAAATATTCCCGCGAAAATCGGGGCTAAGCCAGCCGGATGAATTCGATGGGAATGCGGCCTCACCGCTTAGAGTGAACTGGTTTGTTTTTTGCTTTATGTAAAGCTGCTGGAGTTGGATCTGGCGGTTATAGAGCGCCGCGCCAAGCATGATCGCTTCGGCTGTGCGATTGCGCCAGGTAAGCTCGGTCAGTTCACTCCAGAGTGACGCGGTTACGCGCTCCGGCTCGGCCAGGTTTCCACGAAAAGTGAAGTTGCCAGCGTGAAGCAAACCGTCAATACGATCGGCGAAACCGAATGCTTCCGAAGTTTGGGCGAGAGAGATATCTGTGGCCCCACCGGCGATCTTCCAGTTGGAATCTTGAGAACGCCACTCATGCGAAATATTTCCGCGAATTTTTCCACCGAACGCGTCAACTTCGAATTGCAACCCGACGCGTTCGTTCCGCAGGCGTGACAAGTCCGCCGTGACTGACTGCAGGTCGAGACCGTGCGTCAGAGTGAGCCCGCCGAGGGTCAAGCGGTTGGCCTCCCAATGAGTTGCACCGCGCAATTGTGAAAAAGTCTGGTGAAACAAAGGTGAAGCAATCATCACCTCGGCAGCGCTAAAGCGACCGGCCTGAGTCTGACTTGCGGACAGAAAGCCATTTCTCAGCAAAATAAGCGTCGGCCCATCTTCAACGCGCACCCCCGAGTTGACGATCGTCACATTCTCCGGAAGCAATCGGTGCAGCGTCGCCCAGCCGCGCCGGGTTATTGCTCGCAGCGTTGGATTGCTGCGACGCAGCTCGCCATGCAATTCCTCAATCGATAGATTGCGGATGGTATGACCTCGCATGTGCAGCAAGATGTGTTTGAAATTCAACTCGAACCTCGCGTCCGTGGCGGTGAGATCAACGCGGAGCCCGTTATCATGCGTGCTTCTCAGGAGAAGACGGCGAATCACAACCGGCCGCAGAAACGGCGCCTCGAT